>JBDRPR010000140.1:0-11480 GCA_043826845.1 Bacteroidota bacterium | reverse complement strand
TAGCTTCCATATTGCTTGTGTGTTTTTTGTTTAGCAATATAAAAGTACACAATATTATGCAAATATGGAAGCTAATTTATTAACATTCAGTTGTTTATAACTCAAAGGGCGAAGTGAGAAATGTTAGTTAATAATTATAATGGATTACGAACTGGAATTTCATATTCTCGAAAAGGATTCAAATTGGTATATGCATGGATTACTCCAAATGGTGGAAATGGAACGGGAGATACTAATATCCCATTGGAATCTTCGTTCAGATTAAAGTACATAGACATTCCTTTATGTTTTTACTACCAACTCGTAAGTAAAAAACGATTTCATATATCCCCTTCATTTGGTATTATGAATAGCATCAATATCGGAAAAACTGAAATTTCCGAAATGGGTGATGGTTCCATAAAACAAACATCTTTTAGTACCTTTAATGCTAATCCGTATATGTTAGGTGTCAGATTGGGTATAATCAACGACTTTGGTTTGAGCGATAAGATATTCATATCTCTTGAACCTTATGTGACTTATAATTTCTCCAAAATCAATGAAACGGATATTCAAAAGTCAGATTTGATATTTGGAGGGTATTTATCTGTGAATTATAGATTTAATAAGATATAAACGTATTACAACAATACTTAAACTGCATTAAAACACAGTTTTGTCTCATCAATATCAATCCCATCATTTACCTGCGAAATCAACAACCAGAACAAAATCTCTTATTAATCTGAACAGGTCTTCATATTCAGTCAGTTTTAAGGTTTCTTCAATGTCGTAAATATTATGGTATTCAGAATATCCGCCCATAGTGTAAATAAAAAATGAAGGAACTCCCTTTTTATATAAATAATAGTGGTCGCTGTTCATGGCTTCTCCACGCATACTGATAGCAGGCAGATACTCATTTTCATCGTTTATATAATTCAGCAGTTCATATTCCTTTTCGAATATTGTTCCGTTCACAATTTTAATTCCATCCTCTCCTGTTCCGACAAGATCAAGATTGAAAAAAAACCTTATCTTTTCAAGAGGAACCAAAGGGTTTTCTGAAAAATACTTAGAACCTAAAATACCCACTTCTTCTGCACTGAAAAATGCAAACAGAATTGAATAATGTGGTTTTTCATCAGCTTTACTGAAATATTCTGCAAAATTCAGCAGCATAGAACAACCGCTGGCATTATCATTTGCGCCCGGAAAATAAATCTTTTTTCCCATGTTTCCCAGATGGTCATAATGTGCACCAAACATAATGAAAGTATCTACCTCACCTTCAATATATCCAACTACATTTTGAGTCTGATAATTTTCAAGAAATTTATTTTTAAAACTCAGCTTTATATTCTTAGGGATAGAATCTGCAACTCCTTTTCTGAGATTTATAACAGCAAAATTATCTTCTCTCTGACTCATAGTCTGTGAAGGATGCTTATCCGTCAGATCGATTATTCCTTTTGCATTGCAGAAATTTATATATTTCAACAACTGGTAAACCTTTTTTGCTTCTTCTGATTTGAATTCAGACTGGTCAATAAGAATGAATTTATCTTTACATTCAAATTTCTGAGGATATGAAAGATAAGTAGTATCAATTTTTTGAATTTCAAAAGATCCCTTGCATCCTTTAGAATTATTATAAATGATATAATCTTTTCCCTGAACAAGAGTTTTTCCGTCAATTTTTACTGAATTTACTGACTGAATAGAATTTATACTGATATTGAAATACTGAAAATAATATTCTCCCAATGGTTTTATATTAAATTTCACCAATTCATTCTTAAGATAATCAGCAGCAATTTTGTCACCATTATTTGTATATCCCCTGCCATTAAATTCAGGCGAGCTCATTTTTTTTATCACTTCGCGTGCATAATCAATGTTTTGCGAGAATGAAAATGAAAATGAGAATAAAAACAAGATGCACCATATAAGAAATATTTTCATTAAAATAAATTTGAATTAATGTCAGTTTTTTAATATTATAATATTTGTATTATTCATCTCCTTTTGTTTTTGTACCTCTATTTTAAATTTCTTTAAGGATGAGGGTTTCATGCTCTTATATATTTTGAAGCTAACCATGTCTATATTTTATTATATCAAAAACACTCTATGCTCCAGACACTTTAAGTAGTTTAAATACTTTAAGTGCTTAAAATACTCCAGGCACTATTCTTAATTATTCACAGGTATATGCCTTCGATAAACCAGTTCAAGAAAACTACGGAACGAAGGTTTGCTTTCATCCCATACTATATTTGAATTAATATACTCCATTGCTTCATCAAGGTCTTTACAGCTATTTAATCTGATGATAGCCAAATCATATGTCTCCTTATTCTGATTAAAAATCTCTCTGATATATTTCACCCTGTCATTCAGTGTAATTGCCTCTTTTAAGTCTTTAACAGGTTTATACTGCATTTGTGTGGCAAGGTCTTTTTCTTTTCTTAATTCAGAAATAATATCATTAACTGATTTTTTATTTTCTGATAAATATTTTTCTTCAATAGTTTCTTTCTGATCAAAAGCCTGCTGCACAATTTTTTTCTCTATTACATTTGGTTGACTATTATTCTCAATCCGTTCTGAATAACCGAATAAAGAAGGTTGAATTTCAGATTTCTCTTTTTCACTTGTATCAACCTTAGATTCCTCAGGTCTAATTTCAACAGATTCCTCAGGTTTAATTTCTACAGATTCTTCAGGTTTAATTTCTACAGATTCTTCAAATATGTTTTTAGATTGAATTTCAACAGGTTCAATATCAGTTTTTGCATCCAAAATATCTGGCTGATCATCAAGCAACACTGGTATTTCATCAAACAGATCGGGAATTGACTCTTCAATTTCTGTTTTATTGTTATCAACATTAACATCAGTTTGATTAACGGTAACAGAAGATTTTTCTTCTTCCCTGATTTCATCAGTTGCAACTGGTTCAACAGATTGACTTTTAGCAACGAATGTGTCTAATTGAATAGTCGAATCATAGAATAACCTGATTTTTTCAAGCAATAGATCTTTCTCAATAGCAGGAATCGACTCATCTTCTTTTAATCTACTTAATATCTGTGTTATTTCGTTAAGGTTTTGAGTAATTTTTTGTAACAATTCACTATTTGTCATGTTCATAAAATATTATTTTTTAAACGTGCATTTTAATTATTTTTGTAAAAATAATATAAAAATAGGAATTATCTAAACAGATGTTTCTTGAAAATAAAATAAATAATTCTAAACGCAGTGGCTGGATTGAGGTTATTGTCGGATCGATGTTTTCAGGAAAAACTGAAGAGTTGATTAGGCGGTTGAAAAGGGCTGAAATTGCAAGACTTAAAGTTGAAATTTTCAAACCAAAAATTGATACGCGTTATTCTGATGAAGAAGTTGTATCGCATGATGAAAAGGCAATAAGATCAACTCCGGTTGATATGTCTGCAAATATATTATTGATGTCCAATAATGTGGATGTTATCGGTATTGATGAAGCACAGTTTTTTGACAATGGGTTGACAGAAGTTTGTAACCAACTGGCAAATATGGGCATTCGTGTAATTGTCGCAGGACTGGATATGGATTTTATGGGTAAACCTTTTGGTCCTATTCCATGGTTGATGGCTTCTGCTGAATATGTTACAAAAGTTCATGCTATTTGTACACGTTGTGGAAATCTTGCTCAGTATTCATACAGATTTTCAAAAAGCGATAAACTTGTTCTGTTGGGAGAAACCGATGAATATGAACCTTTGTGCAGACCATGCTATTATAATGCAATGAATGAAAAGAAATAATTACAAATACAAATTATTGTTTTATTTTTAAGATTTGAAATAAGAACATGAGAGGCTTTATTATTTTCATATTTATTTTTTTACTATCCTATCCAATTTTTTGTCAGGATAAAGCAGATAGTTTACTAATTCTTCTTAAAAGAGCAAAGGAAGATCAGAAACCTGCAATTTATAATGAACTGGCAAGTTTCTATTTAACTCCGGCGACCCTTATTGAAGCGGAAGATTATGCTAAAAAAGCATTAAATATTTCTAAATCATATAAAAATAAAGTTGAGGAAGCAGCTGCATATAAGAATTTAGGAGCAGTTGCTTATTATAAACAGGATTTTGACAAAGCATTGAAATCTTATGAATTATCACTTTCAATTAAGGAAATGCTTAATGATAAACCCGGTGCAGCTGCGCTTTATTATAATATTGGAATATTGCACAGGAATAATGGCAACTATGATAAAGCAATCGAAAATTATGAGAGTTCATTAAAAATTTATTATGAAATTAATGATACACTTGAAATTGCATCAACATATCAGGTTATCGGAATAAGTTATTTTTATTGGTCGAAATATGAAAATGCCGTTGATTATTACCATAAGTCTCTGACTATTTATGAAAAGATAAATGACGAGAACGGAGTTGCTGATTGCAAACAGGTACTCGGAGTGATTTATCAGGAATGGGGTGATTATGAAAAAGCCTTAAAATTCGGTCAGGATGCTTTGCGCTTATATGAAAAACTTGATGATAAATACCGAATTGGCAATACACTGATGAATATCGGAATTCTTTATAAGGATTGGGGCAATTATAATGAAAAATCGCTTGAATATTTTAATCGTACTCTTGAAATCATGGAAAACATTGGGAACAAACAAGGTGTTGCTTATGCTCTCACAAATATTGGATCTGTTTATGAAGAATGGACTGAATATTCAAAGCTGGAAGGTAACAAAGAAGATGACAACTATAAAAAAGCTATTGAATATCATGAAAAAGCATTAACAATAATAGAGGAAACAGGTGATAAACACGGCACTGCAGGGACACTACAAAGTATCGGTAATGTTTATGGAAAAATGAAGGATTATAAAAAATCACTGGATTTTAACCAAAAAGCATTAAAGATCAGAGAAGATCTTGGCGACAAGTCAGGAATAGCGCAATCATACCACGCTATAGGAACTATATATGCTGAACTTAATGATTATTCAAATGCCCTGAATTATTTCAATAAATCATATGATCTGGCTGTTGAATTAAAAAAATTAAAACTAATTCAGGATATTCACAGGTCAATATCTTCTGTTTATAAAAATATGGGGAATTATAAAAATGCTTATGAGCAATACTTATTATATACAGTCATCAAGGATTCAATTATAAACATCGAAAGCCATAAGCAGATAGCAGAGATGGAAGAAAAATATGAAGTTGATAAAAAAGAACAGCAAATTGACCACCTGAATTTGAAAAATGAGTTGTTAAATGAACAAAAACAACTTCAGGATGATAAAATCAAACAACAAAATATAATACTTATTATATCAATAATCGGATTGATAATATTTATTGTTTCATCAATGTTATTATTTAGGCTTTTCAGACAAAAGAAAAAGGCAAATATGTTACTGGCTGCTAAAAATCAGGAAATTTCAGACAGCATTCATTACGCCAGCCGTATTCAATCTGCTATTCTGCCCCCTGCTGAATATATGTATGAGGTTTTACCCGAGCATTTTATCCTTGATAAACCCAGAGATATTGTTTCAGGGGATTTTTACTGGCTGGCAAAAAAAGAGGATAAATTGATCGTTGCAGTTGCAGATTGTACAGGACACGGAGTTCCCGGAGCATTTATGAGTATGCTTGGCGTTGCATTTTTAAATGAAATAGTTAATCAGAACGAGATTCTGCAATCAAATGAAATTCTGAACCGCCTAAGGCTAAATGTGATAAAATCATTGCATCAGACGGGCAAAGAAGGAGAAGCTACTGATGGAATGGATATTTCATTGTGTGTTATTGATAAAGCAAATAAAAAGATTCAGTTTTCAGGTGCCAACAATCCTTTGTACCTTGTAAGAAATGATGAATTGACTGAATTAAAAGCCGACAAAATGCCAATTAGCATTCATTCAAGAGTTGACGAACCTTTCTCAGTAAATGAAACTGAAATTTTTACAAACGATGTAATATATTTATTCTCTGACGGTTTTGTTGATCAATTTGGTGGAGATAACAGCAAAAAATTTAAGTTCAAATCCTTTAAAAACCTGCTTACAGAAATTCATTCAAAACCAATGAACGAACAGGTAATTATTCTTGACAGTACATTTAATGAATGGAAAGGTAATCTGGAACAAGTAGACGATATACTTGTTATGGGAATAAGAATAAATTAATATGCAAAACTACTCTACAAATAAAATTTCTGAAATTGTTAACGGTAAACTGATCGGGAAATCCGATAATCACATTAAATATATCATTTTAGATAGCAGAACTGCAATTTTCCCAAATGATTCTTTGTTTTTTGCTATTACCGGAGAACGACATGACGGGCATAATTATATACAGGAAATGCAAACCAGGGGAGTCAGGAATTTTGTTATAAGCAGTTATGACAAAAACTGGAGTTCAGATGAGAATACAAATTTTATTCTAGTAGAAAATACTCTTACAGCTTTACAAAAATTAACGGCATTTCACAGAAGTCAATTTACTATCCCTGTTATTGGAATTACAGGAAGTAACGGAAAAACAGTTTTAAAAGAGTGGATTTATCAACTAATTGCTGATAAAAAAGTTATCAGAAGCCCAAAAAGCTATAACTCTCAAGTTGGAGTACCTTTATCAGTTTGGCTATTAGAGGAAAACACTGAACTGGCAATTTTTGAAGCTGGTATTAGTTTAATAGGAGAAATGAGTAATCTTCAGAAGATTATTAAACCTACTATTGGAATTTTTACAAATATCGGAGATGCTCATCAGGAAAATTTCATAGATCACAAGCATAAAATCAAGGAGAAACTTAAATTGTTTGTTGATTCTGATGTTATTCTTTATTGCAAAGATTATCAAATTATTGATAATCAGATGCAATATACAAAACAATTTGATGAAGACAGATTATTTACATGGTCAACAAAATATCCTGCAAATCTATTTGTGAAAAGCATAAATAAACAAGAGTTTCAGACGAATATTGTTGCTATTTATAAATCAAAGGAAATAAAAATCACTATTCCTTTTTCCGATAATGCTTCAATTGAAAATGCTTTGCATTCATGGTGTTTAATGCTTTACTTAAATTACGATAATGACTATATCAGCCTCCAGATTCAAAAATTAGTTTCAGTAGCTATGAGGCTTGAATTAAAAGATGGAGTTAATAATTGTACAATTATCAATGACAGCTACAATTCTGATATTGGTTCCCTATCTATTGCGCTCGACTTTGTAAATCAACAACAGCATCACCTGACCAAAACACTTATATTATCGGACATTCTTCAAAGTGGTAAAGATGAAAACATTCTCTATAAAGAGGTTTCAGAACTTGTAAAAAAGAAAAATATTGATTTTCTGATTGGGATCGGAAATTCAATATCAAGAAACAAACATTATTTTTCAATGAAATGCATATTTTTTCCTGATACTGATATGTTTATTCGCAATATACAAACTCATAATTTTCATGATCAAATAATATTACTTAAAGGAGCACGACAATTTGAATTTGAAAGAATATCAAATATATTACAGCAAAAAATCCATGAAACTGTACTGGAAATTAACTTAAATGCAGTAGTTAAAAACCTTAATTTCTTCAGGTCTTTACTTAAACCTACTACAAAAATCATGGTTATGGTAAAAGCCTTTTCTTACGGTAGCGGTATTTTTGAAATTGCTAATCTTCTTCAGTATCAAAGAATTGATTACCTCGCAGTTGCTTTTACAGATGAAGGGATAGAGCTTAGGAAAGCAGGCATTCATATTCCGATTATAGTGCTGAATCCTGAAATACAAAGTTTTGATGCTATGATCCAAAACAACCTTGAACCTGAAATTTATAGTCACAGGATTCTGGATATGTTTAATGAAGCAGTTCTCAGAAATAAAGTAAACAAATTTAATATTCATCTAAAGTTGGATACAGGAATGCATCGTCTGGGTTTTATTGAAAGTGATATTTCTGATCTTATAAATAAAATAACTCGAAAAGACCAGTTACATGTTGTTTCAATATTCTCTCATCTTGCTGCTGCTGATGAAAAGAAACATGACCAATTTACAAAACAACAGATTGAAGAATTCAATAATCTGAGCAAACAAATTATCAACAAGCTGCATTACCCTGTTATTCGCCATATTCTAAACTCATCAGGAATAGAAAGGTTTTCAGACTATCAGTTTGACATGGTAAGAGTTGGAATTGGAATTTATGGCATTAGTTCTGTTTATAAAAATAATCTTGAGAATGTAAGCACATTAAAAAGTTCAATTTCTCAGATAAAAAGAGTTGAAAAAACAGATACTATAGGATATAACCGCAAAGGGAAACTTAATGAAACTTCGACAATTGCTACTGTTCCTATCGGTTATGCTGACGGATTGAGTAGAAAACTAAGCAATGGTCTTGGGAAAATGCTAATCAATGGGAAGTTTGCTCCTATCATTGGCAACATTTGTATGGATATGTGCATGATAGACGTAAGTAATATTGAAGCTGAAGAAGGTGACGAAGTAATAATTTTCGGAAATGATTATCCTATTACCGAAATTGCAAAATTGCTTGAAACAATACCTTATGAAATAATGACAGGGATTTCACGTAGGGTTAAAAGAGTTTATTTTCATGAATAAAAAAAATGCACAAAAATTGCATTATTTTGATAAAAATAAAGATTGAAAAAAGTGCTTATATGAAAAATTTTAAATTACTTATATATTTCTTCATTTTAATTACTCTTACTTTCTGTACAAAAGAAGATGACAACAATGCAAATAGTTCAATTAAAATAGTTTCACCCAACGGAAGCGAAAACTATCAAATTTCTGATAATATTGATATTCAATGGATAGATTCTATATCTGATAATGTAAAAATTGATCTCTACAGGGATGAAATATTTGAAATTGAAATTTCCGGTTCAACTGAAAGTGATGGTTCATATAACTGGAGTATCCCCTCCTCTATTCCCGGAAATTCAAAATATAAAATTAAAATCAGCAGTATTTCCGATAATAAAATATATGATTTTTCGGACAATAATTTCACAATAAACACAATAAGTAATTCATACATTACTATTTCTGTTCCAAATGGTGGAGAAATTTGGGCTAAAGGACAGAATCATACAATAACATGGAATTCATATCTGACTTCAAGTGTAAAAATCAAGTTATATTATAATGGGGTATTAGAAGCAGAAATACCCGGTGAATATACTGGTAACTCTGCATCTGTTAATTTTGACACTTATGTGATATCAGGAACCGGAGATAAATATAAAATCAGGGTTGAAAGTGTTTCTGATCAGAATATATTTGATGAAAGCGATAATTATTTTACTTTGACAAATTCAACAAGTTAATATACTGAACATGAAATTGTTTATTAATTTTTCAGCTGATAGAATTAGTAGAAGTCTTTTTTTTATTTTAGTTTTTTCTATAGGGGTTTTGTCTCTGAGTTTTTCTCAGGATAATCCCGGATATAAGTCATATTTCGGATTTAGTCTTAATACTGGTGTCTCTGATGCGACTGAGACTTTCGGAATTGTCAGAATTAGTGACGATGGAGATATGGAATTTAACATTATTTCAAGATTTAACTGGATTCTTCAGGCATATGGAGTGCAGGAATCTGAAGCAAATACTGATAGTACAAATTACTTTGAAAAATACAATCTTGAAGTAAAAATTCTAGGTGAATTATGGAAAATACGTTATGGTGAATACCCCTTTAAAAGTCAGACTGAAAAATTCGGATGGGCGCAGACTCCTTATACGCCTTCTAAAGCACAACTAAATTACTTAAAGAAATACGGATTTAAAAATATTGGATCAGTCATTTACGGTGAAAATGCTTTTAATTTGTTGCGCGATATGATGAGCCCCGAATGGGTTGGTAATTATTCCAGCATCAGCGATTAGATAAGTTTATATATAAGCATTGCATATATATAAAACCTGGCAATTCGAAAAATACCTAAAAATAGAAATCTCTTAAACGAATATTTAAGCATTCCAGCTAATAAACATACGGGTGAATATGGTAATGGAAACAAAGCAGCTATAATAATAAAAATAGCTCCCATCCTATTTAAATTTTTAATGTTATTACTGAATCTTTTAACAACAAAACCCCTGACATATTTGTTTTTGCCAAATAAATAGCCCAGTGAATATGAACCAATTCCTCCAAAATACCCTATAAAAGCCAATAAAGTCAATGCCAGCCAAGAATGCAGTAGCTGAGATGACCACATAATAAACAGGTCAGGAGGAATTAGCCCTAAAAAAGATTCTGATACAAAAAATAATACAAAAACCTGCCAGTATTTTATTGAATTAATAATTCTGGCAAATGTTATATCAATATCAAAAACATAATTATCAATAAATAAATAAAGCCCGATTAAAAAGCCAACAATTATAATCAACTGTATAACGCTCTTAAATACAGTCCAATACAATTTGTTGTGCCAAAAGTACAAATGTGTTTGATGCAATCGCTTACCTATATTCTTTTTTTTAGGCATTTATTTAATCAAGTTTTAGAACTGCAAGAAAAGCCTGTTGTGGGACTTCAACATTTCCGACTTGCCTCATACGTTTTTTCCCTTTTTTCTGTTTTTCCAACAATTTGCGTTTACGTGTAATGTCTCCACCATAGCACTTAGCCGTCACATCTTTGCGAACAGCCTTCACGGTTTCTCTTGCGATAATCTTCGCACCAATTGCTGCCTGAATTGCAATATCAAATTGTTGTCGGGGAATCAACTCTTTAAGTTTAACACACATTCTTCTTCCAAAATCATAGGCATTATCAACATGTATCAGAGTTGATAATGCATCAACCATTTCTCCATTCAATAAAATATCAAGCCTGACTAATCTTGCTCTTTGATACCCTGACTGATGATAATCAAATGAAGCATAACCTTTAGAAATGCTTTTTAATTTATCATAAAAATCAAAAACAATCTCACTTAAGGGCATTTCAAAAGTCAACTCAACCCGATTGCTAGTAAGATAAATCTGATTTTTTAAAGTTCCTCTTTTATCAATACAAAGATTCATAATAGATCCAACATAATCAGATTGAGAAATTATCTGTGCATAGATATATGGTTCTTCAATATAATCAATGTAATTAGCTGCGGGTAAACCTGATGGATTATGAACTTCAATTCTTTCGTTTTTAGTTGTAAATACAACGTAAGAAACATTAGGAACTGTTGTAATGACATTCATGTCAAATTCTCTGTCAAGGCGTTCCTGTACAATTTCCATATGCAATAAACCTAGAAATCCACACCTGAAACCAAATCCTAACGCAGCAGAAGATTCAGGAACATAAGAAAGAGAGGCATCGTTAAGTTTTAATTTCTCCATTGAAAACCTAAGCTCTTCATAATCATCAGCATCAACCGGATAAACACCTGCAAAAAC
>JBDRPR010000139.1:0-4744 GCA_043826845.1 Bacteroidota bacterium | reverse complement strand
AAATTATGAAAAATAAATTATTAATTATACTAATTATTATTAGTACTAATGTATTCTCGCAATACATTATTGAAGACCTGACATATACGAGCGGAACATACAATTTTAGTTATGGTATGATTGTTTCACCTGAAGATCCCGGTAATCCGGTAAGCTATTCAAGTACTGCTGATGTTAATTATACTGCTTCTCAATCCGGTTTAATATTAAAACCTGGTTTTAATGCCGGACCATTCACAGGAACAGGCTGTTTTAAAGCAGATTCAAAATCTATTCATGATCAGGATTATTGGATTGATTTATGGGAAGTTAGATATGATGCAAAGTGGAACAGTTGGTGGCAAAATTTCAGTCATGGGTTAGATGGTTTAGGAGAAGAATTTAAAGGATCAGATGTATATTATAATTTAGCGTATGGAATAGATGCATTAATTTCAATGTATTCCGCAACAGATGATGATGTTTATATTGACTCTGCATTTGCATTAATTAAAAATGTAATAGACTCCGCAAAGAATTATAATGAATATGATGATGACTATTTAGGATGGATAAGCACAGGAACAGGAAAAGAAGAACAACTTTATGAAGCTTATTTATTCAGATATGTTACAAAACTTTTAAGGGTGATTTATCAGACACCTTCTCTATATTCTACATTTTGGGGTCAATATTCAGCTGCACTAACATTTGTTGAAGAGCATATATGGGAAAAATGGTATAGCCGAGACAAAGTCATTCATGAGGTAATGAATTTGACTTCTCACTGGGCGTATATTGCTATGAATCTTTATGTTATTCAACATCAATATCTTGATCAGCATTGTCAATATTATGAGATACTAACAGAATCAAATTCTCAAATGCACAATAATATTTCAGTACATCCTGACGAACCTACTGCATCTCATTGGAAGAATTATTACAATGATTTAAGTGAAACAGGTTACATTGCATGCAGTCAAGATGTTGCGCATGCGAATAATGAGGTGTCTTATATTAGCGATGCCCATGATCAAGGCATATATTGGGATTATTCTGATATAACAGCTATAAAAAATACTTTAAAAAAAGTTATATGGGATGGCACATATCATGAGTTTAAAACTCATATAAAAGGAAAAACCATTACTCAGTGGGATAAAGATGATTACAATTGGTGGCAAATTGATCACTCTGATTTCAATGTATCATTATTAGGTGATTATTATGAGGTTGTAACAAAAGGATCAGGTAGTAGTACAGAATATTACTTAGTTGATACTCATGTGGGTGAAGTATATGCATATGAACTTTTTAATTATGGGCTAAATGATTATGATGAACCTTTTAACCTTGGTAGAGATCAATTTGATGGTTGGGTAAAATTAGGCAAGTACGATTTAGATATTCAAATTATGTATGAAGAGTGGATATTAAACTACATGAATGCAGAAGATAAAGGTGACACTGATGGAATGTTATACTCTCATATGGCTGCAAACGCAAGGTCATTATTAGAAGGTGAAGTTAATACAAACAATTATTTTGATTCTTATACTCAAGGTTCATGTTTTAATGCTGACAATATTCAATGGCGTGTTGTTTCAGGTGATTTTGATAATGATGATGTTATTGATGATATAGCCGCACTGGACAATTATAATGTTGTGGCAAATAATACAACAAAAGCCCATGTCTGGCTATCTGATGGAGAAAAACTTTGCTATAGTTATGGGTGGTGGGATTCTGGTGAAGGAAATTTTGATCCTGATGCTGTCAATAACAGAATTGTATCGGGAGATTTTGACAATGATGAATATATTGATGATATTGCTGCATTTTATGATTATGATATAACTACTGAAATACATACATGGCTTTCTGATGGGAATGATTTCACATTTGAAGAAGCATGGTGGGATTATAGTCCGAATTATTTTGAACCGGATGGAATAACAGGAAGAGTAGTATCAGGTGATTTTGACAACGATGACTATATTGATGATATAGCAGCATTTGATGATTATGGGAATAATGTTACAAGAATTCATGCGTGGTTGTCTGATGGTGATGAGTTTATTTATAGTTATAATAGATGGTATAGTGCTTCATGTGATGCAACAAAAATGACAGGAAGAGTAGTATCAGGAGATTTTGACAACGATGGAATAATAGATGATATTGCTGCTTTCTATGATTATGGAAGTAATACAACAAAACTGCATACTTGGACTTCAAATGGTTCGACTTTTACGTTAAATTCAGATAAGTGGGTAAGTACAGGATTTGATGCAAATGGTATTACATGGAGAGTTGTATCCGGTGATTTCGACCATGACGGATATTTTGATGATATTGCTGCCTGTGATGATTATGGGACTACTATGAAAATTCATGTATGGAAATGGAATGGTTCAAATTTTACTTATGACTATGGATGGTGGGATTCAAGTCCAAGTACTTTTGATGCTGACGGGATATCAGGTAGGGTTGTTTCAGCAGATTTTGATAATGATTATGAGCATTATGATATAGCTGCGTTTCATAAATATCCCTATGATACTAAATTGCGTGTATGGGTATCAAGTGGTAGTGATTTTGATTATTCATATAACTGGTGGCAAATTTGTGCGAAAAATGATGCATTTATTCCTCAAGAACAAGAAAATTTAAACGAGCAGACAGAAAGTGTGTTGATTAGTAAAAATGAATTGGTTGGAGCAGGCATAAGTGTTTTTCCAAACCCAAATTCTGGGGTTTTTAAATTAAATGTTTATGGGACAATAGATGAGAATTTGAAGATATGTGTAATAGATATGACTGGAAGCACGGTGAAAATAGTAAAAGTTGAAAATAATATTTGTTATATTGATCTTTCATCTTATCCGAAAGGTATCTATTTAATCAATGCCTTAATTGATGGGAATTCTTATACAGAAAAAGTGGTTGTCAATTAATTCATAGAAATTTCTTATAAAAAAACTGCTTCATTAACATGAGCAGTTTTTTTTTATTCTTGACTTTTTGATTTTTCAACTATTGAATTAATTTTCGGATATTGCACTTTTTAATTAGTTTTATCGTTTATTTCAAAATTTAATATAGCTGATGAATCAAAAGCATATTTGCCACCTAACAAGCGCCCATAGCAGGAGAGATGTTCGAATCTTTTTAAAGGAAATGAATTCCTTAAAAAAAACCGGATGTAAGTTGTCATTAATTGTTGCTGATGATAAAGGTAATGAGATAGTTAATGATATTTCTGTTTTTGACGTAGGAAAACCGTCAGGAAGAAAAGAAAGGTGGCTTAAAACAAGAAAAAATGTTTATAAAGTTGCATTAAAAATCAATGCTGATATTTATCATTTTCATGATCCTGAGTTGATCTCAGCAGGAAAAAAGCTGTCAAAAAAAGGGAAAAAAGTAATATATGATATTCATGAAGATACCCCCCGACAGATGCTTGATAAGCCATATCTTCCCAGAACTATTGCAAAAATTATTTCTGTTTTATTTGAGAGATTTGAAAACAATACTGTAAAACACTTTTCTGCACTTATTTGTGCTACGCCATTTATTAGAGATAGATTTTTAAAATTTCATCCAAATGTTGAAGTTGTAAATAATTTTCCGTTATTTGAAGAATATGATGATAATGGAGGGACAATCATTAAAGATCATAGTATTTGTTATATAGGAAATGTTGCTCAGGTTAGGGGCATCGAGTCTATGGTAAAAATGATGGATTATCTTGATGATAATATCAGGCTAAACATGGCAGGATTGGTTTGTGGCTCTGATGTAGATCTGTTGGAAAATCTTAAAAAGACGAATGGTTGGAAAAAGATTATTTATCACGGTTTAGTCAATAGAAAGGAAATTTATAAACTGATGAATAAATCAAAAATTGGATTAGTACTGTTTCATCCGATACCAAATCATTTGGATGCGCTGCCAACTAAAATGTTCGAATATATGATTGCCGGGATTCCTATTGTTGTTTCTGATTTTCCATTCTGGAAAGGTATTGTCGAAGAAAATCATTGTGGTCTGACTGCTGATCCACTAAACCCACAGGAAGTGGCTGAAAAAATTCAGTATCTGCTTGATAAGCCTGAAATTGCCAGAGAAATGGGTGCGAATGGCAGAAAAGCAGTTTTGGAAAAATATAATTGGGGCATTGAAGAGAAGAAATTAGTAGATATATACAATTCACTTTTAAAATAATTTTAAAATAAAATAGTAGCTTCCTTTTATATTATTATCTTTGTTAAAATGAAAAAATGTCTGCAAATACTATTGCTGATAATTGGAATTACACTCTCTGGGTGTGAAAAAACAAATTGCCAAATGATAAATTGATAGAAAAAATTTAAAGAAACTATTTACTAAAAAATGAAATATAAAAAAAAGCTGATATTATTGATTTTAATAGCTACAACAAGCACATTTATTTATGGACAATTTACTTGTGGAGACACAATGATAGATATAAGAGACGGTCAAAAATATCCAACTGTATTAATTGGAAATATATGTTGGATGAAAAACAATCTAAATTTTTATACAAATAGTGGTTCATGGTATATGGCAAATGATAGTGCTTCATATCATAATTTTGGAAAACTTTATAATTGGGAGACCGCTCAAAATGTATGTCCAGATTCGTGGGTTCTACCTTCAGATAATGACTGGATTAATTTAGAAATGGAATATGGTATGGATTCAATTGAAGCATATACTATGGGGCATAGAGGTGGGA
>JBDRPR010000138.1:0-7447 GCA_043826845.1 Bacteroidota bacterium | reverse complement strand
TGTCAAGAACAATAAAGGCATCATGCTGATTAACCAGTAATTGTGTTTTTTGGTTAAATTTTTCTGCATCTTCTGTTGTCCACCAGTCATTCAGATTACCGTTTAAATCATAATTTCTGCCCTGATCATCAAAACCATGGGTCATTTCATGTCCTATTACAACACCAATTGCACCATAATTTACTGCTTCATCGCCATCGAGAAAGAAAAAGGGAGGTTGCAGAATAGCTGCCGGAAAAACAATCTCATTATTTGATGGATCATAATAGGCATTAACCATTTGAGGAGGCATGTGCCATTCCAGCTTATCAACAGGTTTATTAATTTTGCTGATCACATAATCGAAAGCAAAACGATTGGCTCTGAGTACATTCATGATGTACGAATCGTCTTTAACTTCAAGAGCTGAATAATCCCGCCATTTATCCGGATAACCGACTTTAACATTTATTCTTTCAAGTTTTTGTATGGCTAAATCCTTTGTAACATCACTCATCCAGCTAAGATTCCTTATACGTCCGGCATAAGCAGATTTGAGGTTCCCAACCAGTTTTATCATTTTTTCCTTTGCTTCAGGAGGGAAATATTTTTCTACGTACAACTGGCCAATGGCTTCACTTAATGACATATTTGTTACAGATAATACTCTTTTCCATCTTGCCCTGTTTTCTTTACTGCCTGATAGAATTTTGCCGAAAAAAGTAAAATGCACATCAGCAAAATCATCACTTAAATAATTTGCAGATTGCCTTATTACATTCCATTTCAAATATATTTTCCAGTCAGATATTGAAATTTCAGATAAAGACTTACTTACTTTTTTATAAAATTCGGTTTGATTAACATTTACTGAATCAATATCTTTAAGACCTATAGTTTCAAAATATAAAGTCCAGTCATACGAAGGAGATAATTTCTGAAGTTCAGAAATAGTTATTTTGTTATAAGTTTTGAAAGGATCTCTTCTATCAAGTCTGGTCATAGAGGCTTCAGCAAGTCCGGTTTCAAATTTCAGAATTGATTCGGCAGATTTCATTGCTTCAGTTTCATTTACGCCAAGAAGCATAAACATATTTTTAATACATTTTTTATACTCATTCTGCAACATTGAAGAACGTTCATCCATATCAAGATAATAATCCATGTCAGGCATACCAAGACCACCCTGTACAAGTTGTGCAATAATCATTTCACTGTTTTTTGCATCAGAATCCGCATAAATCTGAAACAGAGGAAATATATTATGCATATGCAGGTATGCAATTATCTTTTGCAGATCATTATTATCTTTTATCGCATCAATTTTTAAGAAAATCTCATCCAGAGGCTCAGATTTTTGACTTTCCAGTTTAACTGAATCCATACCGAGAGAATAAAATTTACCTATTTTCTCAGCGATACTACCTGTTTCATGCTTCACCAGAGAACATTCTTCAACCAGGTCTTTAACCTGTTTTTCACCCAAATCCGCAAGCGCATCAAAAGATCCAAACCTGCTTTTATCATCAGGTAATGGATTATTTTTCATCCAACCTCCGTTTGCATATTGATAAAAATCAACTGAAGGACTGACAGATGTATCAAGATCAATTAAATTAATACTGTTATTTGTTTTACTTGAGTTATCCATAACTGTTGTGTTTTCATTGTAGGCATATAAAATTGCAAATACCGACAATATTAATATTAGTTTTTTTCTCATTTTTAATTTGATTAATTCTGCACAAAACTATCTAAATATTTTATTAAAAAAAGGGAGAAAAATTCTCCCTTTTCTGACAATACTATTGTTTAATAAATTTCAACTTAGTCTGAGTGTTATCAGAGTTTTCAATACTTATGATATATATTCCGTTGCTGTATATTGAAAGATCATATTTAATATTTATGTTATTAACGTCAAAATTATCAGTAACCTGTCCGAAAATATTGCTTATTGTAACACTTTTTGTATTATTGAGATTTTTAAAATATATATAATCTCCTGCAGGATTTGGGAAGACAGAAATATTATTGTGTGACTTATCAGAAATCCTGTTTGTGAAATCAAATGTATAATCATCGATATATACAGTAGATTGAGTAGTAAAACCGATTTGATCATAGAATCTCAGGCCAACTTCAATATCTTCTGTCGCTGTGGCAATATATGTAGCAATAACCTGCTGCCATTGATCAATAACATGATTGTCGCTGTATGTAAGATAAGCTCCTGAGCCAATTCCACAATATATTCTTGCTTTAACCAAAGAGTCTGTATGATAAACCCATACCGACAGGTCATAACTCTGTCCGGAAATGACGGAAACCCATTGCCTGAAATCAGTATCGGTTTGATCTTTAGTAATTACATCAAATTTTGCCGAATAAGTACCTCCGTGAACAATAACAGTTTCCTGACTTACAGTAATACTGTCATCAATAAGAGTCCACTCATCAGGAACGCCCAAGGTCCAGTCTTCAAAATCTCCGTTAAGGAAAAGGTAACTACCCGGCGCCTGACTTACTGTATATTGATTCACAATGCTTATTACAGTATCCGGATAATCATCAATTGCTCTGATATAATAATATACAATTGTGTTTAAGACTTGTGCAGGTATATCAGAATCACTCGCATATGTATTTCCTGATACAACGGACATATTTACGATATTTGGAAAAGTTGTTCCATCAGTGCCCCAGAACATTGTAGCTGTATTAATTGTTCCGTCATCGGTTATATCAGCAGATACTGTAACATTATCCAAAGTATTGGGAACTGGAGGATTAATAATAATATTTGTTATAACAGGAATTGGATTCCCGATATAATATGAAATTTCCATGCTTATACCTGTTTCAGGAGTATCATCGGTTGCTTCGATATTAAAATAAACAGTTGTACCATTTACCTGTGCAGGAATTTGAGTGTCAGTGGCGTAAGTATTTCCGGAAATATTTGTCATATTTATCTGATTTGTAAGAGAACCGGAAACAGTTCCCCAGTTCAGAACAACATTTGTTATTGATGCAGTACCTTGAGGTGTCACATCTGCTGAAACATCAACCGGATCGCTATTTGTTGGATTCGCAGGGGTATAAATTATATTAATTATTTCAGGTGCTGTTGATGGAACAAAAATATGTAAACCCGGAGTGAGATATGGAGAAAGATCTGTAAAATAGGGGTCAAGGAAATCAGCACCTGCAAATGTCCATTCAGAAATTGTAAATGTAGGATTACCGTCAGTAATATCACTATTTCTGTATGCATATGAATCAAGGTAATCCCATCCAAGACCTGTCCCATCCTGACCAACCAGACCGCAAACATCAACAACAACATCAGAAGCATTTGTCAGTTCATATACGTCATCACCATTTGAATTAACTGCACTGACATTATATATTACATAACCAGGTTCAGTTAGATTAAAATCAGTCCATAATTGTCCGGAAGTAACATTATCAATATTGGTCAATACAAGTGATTCTCCCGCAGGTAAAGAAAAGGAACCAAAAATATATGTGGAATTAGGATTTGTCCCACCGTTTGTATATAATTTTAATTTCATGCCATCCATTACAATATCAAAAGTACTGGTATTTGTAATTTCGCATATCTTTGGAAATCCACCCGGTCCTGTCCCATCAGCAACTTCACTTATTATTAAACTTTGAGAGATAATTTCCCCGTTAAATAAAAACAAAAAGGAAAAAATAGAGAATAAAATAGAGAGAGATTTTTTCATATAAAAGTGATTTTAATTATTGAATAAAAATACTACAAAAAAAGTAATGTCGATTAATTAAAAAAGCCGCATATTTTTTATTTATGCAGCCTGTATTATCAGTGAAATCAATTATTTTTTTTCATTAACCTCATTTGCAAGGTTATTATCGATTAAAATTCTTCCGCAATATTCGCAAACGATAATTTTTTTTCTTAATCCAATATCAAGTTGTCTTTGAGGTGGGATTTTATTATAGCAACCACCACATGCATTTCTTTCAATCGTAACAACAGCAAGACCGTTTCTAGCATTTTTTCTGATTCTGCGGTAGGCAGATAATAGTCTTTTTTCAATAACATGGCTTATTTCTGCCGATTTTTTCAACAAATCTTCTTCTTCTTTTTGTGTATCTGTAATAATATCTTCTAATTCCTGATTTTTAAGATTGAGATCATTGTTCCTTTCTTCAAATGCAAGTTTGGAACTATCTATTACTTCTTGTTTTAAAGTTAATTGCTCGACAAGTTCCCTGATTTGTTTTTCGTAAAGTTCAATTTCCAGAGTCTGAAATTCTATTTCTTTTGATAATGAATCAAATTCCCTGTTATTTTTTATTTTTTTTAAATCATCATTATATTTTTTTATCAATGATTCAGAATCTATAATCTTACTTTTTTTCTCAGCAATAGCTTTTTCAAGTTCAGCGATTTCTTTTTCAAAATTCTTTACACGAGTGTCAAGTCCTTCAACTTCATCTTCAAGATCTTGGACTTCCAAAGGCAATTCTCCTCTAAGTATCCTTATTTTATCAATTTGCGAATCAACAAGTTGAATACTATATAAAGCAAATAGTTTTTCTTCAATTGAAACATCCTGTGAATCAAGTTGTACCTTCTCTTTATCTAACATTTTAAAAATAATTTATTGGGTTTGTATTTATTTTTGACAAACGAAGTGCAAAATTAGCAAATTTTTTTATAAGTAAATCGTAAATAATTTCTTTTGTGAATTGTTCACTTTCATAATGCCCAATATCTGCAATTAAGATTTTATTTTCAGTGTCAAAAAACTGATGATATTTAAAATCTGATGAAATAAAAATGTCTGCTTTTGATTTTATTGCTTCACTTAACAGAAAGCTACCGCTTCCGCCGCATAATGCTACTTTTTTGATTTTTCTTTTTGTAAAATTTGTGTGTTTAATACAATGAATATTAAATTTAATTTTAAGTAGTTGTAAAAATGTCTTTTCAGTTTCTGCTTTTTCCAACTCTCCTATTAAACCTGATCCGGAATTGAAATCAGGATTGTTCAACGGGTATATATCATATGCAACTTCTTCGTATGGATGAGTATCTATCATGTTTTTTAAAAGATTATTCAATAGATGCTTATGTACAATTGTTTCAATTTTAATTTCTTTTTCAAAATGCAGTTGATTTTTTTTACCTACGTAAGGATTTGTAATATCTGAACCTCGGAAAGATCCTTCCCCAAAGGTATTAAAGCTGCAACAGTCATAATTCCCAATATGACCTCCACCTGAGCTAAATAATGAATTTCTAACTATCTCAGCATGCTTTTCCGGAACAAATACTGATAATTTTACAAAGTGATCTTTTGATGGTAATAAAATCCTGCAATTTTTCAGGTCTAATTTTTCAGCTATTTTAAAATTAACACCATTTTGAATGTTGTCAAGGTTGGTATGCAATGAATAAATAGCAATGCTATTTTTTATTGCCTTGATAATTATTTTTTCTGTGTAATTTTTTCCCGTAACACTTTTTATCCCTTGGAATATCAAAGGATGGTGAGAAATAATCAGATCAGATTTAGTTTCTATCGCTTCATCAATAACTTGTTCAGTTATATCTACAGTAATTAATGCTGATTGAATTTCCTGATTGATATCTCCGGTCTGTAAACCGCAATTATCATAAGGTTCCTGCAAAGATAAAGGCACTTCTTTTTCAAGAAATGAAATTATTTTATTCAATAACATTTTTTTCAGTTTTAAAGATTTTCGCGTATTGCCAATAATTGATTTTTAACATTTACGAGAGATTGGATAATTTCATAATTATTAACAGAATCATCCTTGTTGTCTTTTAGCTTTTTTCTGGCACCTTCTATTGTCATTCCTTTTTCTTTAACAAGGTGATAAATAAGAGCAAAAGTATCAATATCTTCTTTTGTAAATAATCGTGTCCCTTTTGAATTTTTTTTTGGTTTGATCTCTTTAAATTGCTTTTCCCAAAATCTTATCAACGAAGAATTCACCTTAAACATTCCAGCCACTTCAGTTATTGAATAATATAATTTTTCTATTTGTGATTCTTTATAAGGCATCTTTAATTAATCTAAGGATTGACCGCTTTGTGCAGAAATTTCTATGATTTTTTCGTATTCTTCAGCTGTAATGTCATCATAAAAATAATTAATCGGATCGATCGGGGTGTTTTTATAATGAACTTCGTAATGTAAATGTGGAGCAGAGGATAAACCAGTATTACCAACTTTTCCGATTACTTCTCCCCTTTTTATTTTTTGTCCTTCTCTGACCGATATAGAGTTCAAATGAGCATACAATGTTTTATACCCAAAGCCATGATCAACAATAACTTCGTTTCCATAACCTCTTTGTGAAAAAGCAGCTTTTTCAACAATGCCATCTCCTGTTGTATAAATATCTGTTCCTACATTTGCAGTAAAATCAATACCATAATGAAATTTACTTGTCTTATATATTGGATGCATCCGAAACCCGAAACCTGAAGCGATTCTGTGTAGTTCTTTGTTAGAAATAGGCTGTATGGCAGGAATAGATGATAGCATTTTATGTTTAGTTTCAACCATTGTCAGGATTTCATCATATGATTTTGATTGAATTTCAATTTTTTTAAGAATATTGTCAATTCTTTTTGCAGTTTGAATAACTAATTCAGAGTTTTCATATCCTTCAATTTCTTCATATCTGTTCATTCCACCGATTCCAGCCTCTCTGACTGTACTGGGAATTGGTTCTGCTTCGAAAATTGAACGATAAATATTATCATCTCTTTTTGATAGATCGGTTAAAACAACCTGCGCTAAATCCATACGCTGGTTTAAAATCTGATATTGAGTTTTAAGATTGGCATTTTCCTTTTTTAGCAATTTTTCTTTTGGAGAATCCATTAAATATACAAAAACCACAAAATAAATCAAACATGCCAGCACAACGCTCACAATGATGTGAGGAATGAAATTCATGAATTTCTTAAAGAAATTGTGATGAACAACATCATATTTTAATGTGTGGGTATTAAAACGGTATTTTGTCTTAGGCATAATTGAACAGACCTTACTTTTTCGAAATTTTATTATAATCTGAGGTGCAAATTTAAGCAAATAATCTAATTTTGCAAACACGATAGCGTTTTTTTTAACGAATTTTAACACGATATGATTTCTAAAATTTTGAGACAGACATTTGTAGATTTTTTTCAACAAAAATCACATAATATTTT
This sequence comes from Bacteroidota bacterium, assembly GCA_043826845.1. Classification (GTDB taxonomy): domain Bacteria; phylum Bacteroidota; class Bacteroidia; order Bacteroidales; family CAYTAU01; genus JBDRPR01. The sequence goes on along the minus strand of JBDRPR010000138.1, from coordinate 219 downwards.
TCCTTCTGCGCCAATGGTGTTGAAAAATGATCCTACTCTTATGTTCACCAATGCCGGCATGAACCAGTTTAAAGATATTTTCCTTGGAAATACTGAAATAAAATATAAAAGAATTGCCAATACACAAAAATGTCTGAGAGTCTCTGGTAAGCACAATGATCTTGAACAGGTAGGCCACGATACATACCATCATACCATGTTTGAAATGCTCGGCAATTG
>JBDRPR010000137.1:0-2004 GCA_043826845.1 Bacteroidota bacterium | reverse complement strand
GCGAGTATTAGTATTTTTCACATTTACATTAGTGCTTGTTATGGTTGTGATTACTGTAAATGCTCAAGAATTACATCAAATATTTCATTATCATGGAGAAACCAGTAATTCAGATGTCGGATATTATTCTTTAAAGTCATTAGGAGATATCAATTATGATGGTTTTGATGATGTTGCTTTTTCTTCTGGTGATCCAAAGGGGATATTTGTTTTCCTAGGCGGAAATCCTGTTGATAGCTTCCCTGACTACTTTTTTCCTAATGCAGAAATAATGGGCGATTTTCTTGATTATGACGGCGATGGAGAACCTGAATTGGTTGCCTCCTGGGATTTTGCGCTGTATATTTATCAATCTTATGGAGGTATATTGGACACTACTCCTTCCGATACGTTTCCGATTCCCGAAGGTTATGTCCACTATACTCTAATGGAAACAGGATATCTGGATAACGATTCTATAGCCGATGTTTTGATTCGTATACAAGACCCTTACGAAGGTCATCGATTATATCTTTACTATAATATGTTTTCAATAGATACAATAGCAGATTGGTCATTTATAATTGACTTCTATTCACACAGTATTAATACTGCCGGATTTATAGATTTTAATGGCGATTCAATTTTGGATATCTTTGTTCCCAGAACTGGTGATTTGGATACGCTTGGTTTCATTAATTTATACTATGGACCAGATTTCGGAAATGATCCTGATTTAATCATTGGCCATCCATTAGAGTTTGAAGCCCTTGAAAAGGAATGGTTTTCTCAATACACATGTAACCTTGGGGATGTAAATGGTGATTTACATGATGACCTTGGGGTAGCTTCATATAATGCAGGAAATCATGCCTTAGTTTATTTAGGCGGCCCTATTGCTGATACGATATATGACTACTGGCTAGACGGCGGATGTCAACGGATGTCTGGAGCTGGTGATGTAAATGGAGATGGTTTTGGGGATGTCGTAATAGGCGGCGCTAATGCCGCTTATGGGAGTGTAATCCTCTATTTCGGCGGCCCTGACATAGATACTATACGGGATGGATACATTAATAGAGAAGATTTGCCCCCATTATTTCTGGATAATATAGGCAGAAATGTATCTTCAGCTGGTGATTTTAACGGAGATGGCAATGATGATATATTGTTTAAGTGTAGTAATTTCTCAGGGTCCAATGGGGATGTTTTTATTCATTCTGGCGGGGATGATGTACTAGGTTTAGAAGATGAAACTAATGAAATTGTTACTCCCATGGATTTTCAGCTACAACAAAATTACCCCAACCCTTTTAATTCTAATACTACAATTAATTTTTCCTTGAAGAAAAGAGGATATGTTAACATGGAAATATATAATGTAGTTGGGCAAAAGGTTATTACATGTATTGATAATCATTTGTACTTTAAAGGTGACCATTTCTATCTTTGGGATGGTAACAATTCTATGGGCGAGACGGTTGCGTCCGGTGTTTACTTCTATAGGTTAAGTATAGGAGGGTCAAGCGAAATTAAAAGTATGGTTCTTTTAAAATAGTGCAAAACCGATTTAACAAGGAGGTTGAATATGCTCAGGGTAGTTGTCATCATTGCTATACTTATTCTCTCGGCTGTATCCTACGGCAATGATTTTGTAAAATTAGCATGGTATGATCCTTATGTAGTCGATAATAAAATTGAAGACACTTCTTTTGTGTCTAGTTATGACTATAATTTAATAGACAGTGTGGGGATAAATCTTATTGTCGGTGCTTCTGATCAATATCCTCAAAACGCCTGGGTGGCCCATAGCTTGCTATGGGAAGATTAGATATGGCAATCAAACTCTTGACAAAAACAATAATACTATCTATTATATGAATAATGAGCCCTGGTCGAAACCAACGTCATTTATGGCCCTGCCCGAAGGGTCGCGAATACGCCTTGCGGATGAGCGAGGTTTCGACAAATAATAATTGCAATCTTAGATTGAATGGGATATTATATGTATAATAAGGAGGGGCA
>JBDRPR010000136.1:0-4470 GCA_043826845.1 Bacteroidota bacterium | reverse complement strand
GTTTATTTACTAATAATTTTTATATTTAAAAATTTATTTTTATGGTTATAAGTATTTTAGATGATATTATATGTTTTATTGAAACCTAATTGATACTTTTACGTAAAAGTTGAATGGTCTTATTATAAAAAATTATCGGATGAAATAACTTTACATGAAGCTGAATATCAAAATTACATATTATATTATTGTTTGCTTTCAGCTCATTTTAACTAATTTATCAGCACAAACAGGTCCTGGTGGTGTTGGAAACAGTGCATCAAACAGAATCTGGCTTCAATCCGATAAAATTACAGGTTTAATCGATAATGACCCTGTTATTACATGGACAGATAATTCAGGAAACAGCAACGATGTTACTCAGCCAAATGCATCGTTTCGTCCAATCTATAAAACTAATATTTTAAGCGGGAAGCCTGTAATTCGTTTTGATGGAGTAAACGACCGCTTGAGAAAAACGGCATTCGCTACCTTTCCAACTTCAGCTATAACCGAATATTTTGTTCATAAAAATAATGGTGAAAGCAATGATGCAACTCTCTCCTATGCATCTGCTGCAAGTGATAATGACTTTCTGCTATTCTCCAGTAACAGCGTTATTATCTATAGAGGTGGCGCAACCAGTAATACTGCTACAGCTATAAATGATAACGCCTGGCATATTGTCGGTGCAAGTTGGAAAAATGCCGTTCCCAATCCGAATACACGTTTTTATCGTGATGGTACACAAACATATACTACCAATAATTTTGCAACAGGAACTTCTGTTACAACCAATGGGTGTTTCGCAATTGCTGCTGAGCAGGATGCAGTTGATGGCTCTTATGATGCATCTCAGGATAACAACGGCGATTTTGCTGAAATAATTATTTTCAATTATGCTCTTAATCAGGCTCAACGAATTATTGTAGAGAATTACCTTGCAGCAAAATATCTCATAAATATTTCGGCATCAGGGAATGATTATTTCGCTTTTGAAACTTCTCATGGAAATGAAGTTGCTGGCATTGGAAGAATAAATACTGATTTACATACTGATGCGCAGTCTGCAAATATTTTTCAGGTTAATAACCCGGGGGATTTAGGTGATAGCGAATTTTTTTTATTTGGTCATGATAATGCATCAATCAGCAGTTGGACAACAAATGAGTCACCTGATGGAGGAACAAATATTGAAAGAATTGCACGTGAATGGAAATTTGATGAAACAGGTGATGTTGGTACAGTTGACATAATAATCGATACTACTTTATTGCCTGGAAGATTATCAGGAAGTTTAAAATTTGTTTTATTGATTGATGCAGATGGAGATTTTAGTTCCGGTGCCAGTGTTTATGAATTATGTTCGCCCGGCGGTGATGAATTTTATGAAGTAACAGGTTTAAATATAAATGATGGAGAATATATTTCAATCGGGACAATTGTACCTGTATTTGAATTTACATATAACGAGTCCTATAATTTTGAAGAAGATATTAATACTATTGTTAATATCGAAGTTCGTATTAACTATATAGCGTCTTGTGGTGGAGGCGTATCAGCAGATTATGATATTACACCAAATACTGCTACAAATCCATCAGATTATATAGCTGCTTCAGGTACAGTTACTGTTCCTGCCGGTTCCAGCACAGCGACAATCGGAATAACTGTTGTTGGTGATTTGACTCCTGAAAATACCGAAAATTTTAATGTTTCTCTTTTAGATGGCATCGGAATTCCATACGATGATCATAACTTTATTATCTATGATAATGACAATCCTCCGAAATTACAGTTTAATGTCATTTCTTCTTCCCATACTGAAGCTGATGGAACTATTTATATTGATGTAATTAGAACAGGTGATAACTCAATTGTATCAAGTTGTGATTACAGATTGAGAATTTCCGGAGGCTCTGGTACTGCAACCCAGGGAAATGATTACAATTTTTCACCCGGAACTCTTACATTTAATATTGGAGAAAATACAAAACAGATTCAAGTGGACATTTTAGAAGACATTATTTTTGAAAATGATGAAACCGTAATAATCGAAATATACAATGTAAGTGCAGGGACTGATTTCGAAGCTGGATTCATCGAACATGAATTGACAATTACAGATAATGATCCTGCTCCCGATATACAATTCAATCTGACAGTTTCTAATGGCGATGAAAGTATAGGATCTGCCAATATACAGGTTGATTTGTCAACGATTTCAGAAGCAAATTCTTATATTGATTACGCTGTTATTGGTGGAACTGCAACAGGTGGAGGAACAGATTACACCTTAGCAGCAGGAACTCTGACAATTCCTACCGGAAATATTATAGGAAACATAACTATAACTATTATTGATGATGCTATACAGGAGTTATCTGAAACAATTCTTGTTGAATTAAGCAATCCTGTAAACTCAACTCTTGGTGCAAATACTCAACATACTTATGCGATTGACGATAATGATCAGTTTGGCTATTCCGGTCCGGGAGGAGTGGGCAATTCCTCAAATAATGTATTCTGGTTAAAAGCAGATGCAATTACTGGCTTAAGTGATGGTAACGATGTGACTTTATGGGCAGATCAATCAGGAAATTCAAATGATATTTCTCAAAGTAATACTTCATACACTCCACGATATTATTCGAACATTCTGAATAGCAAACCGGTCGTGAGGTGGGAACAGGCTGATACCCGTATAAGAAAAACCAATTTCTCAAATTTTCCATCTTCTGCAATTACAACCATTTATGTTAACAGAAACAGTGATAGTAACGATGGGATAGTTTCTTATGCTACAGCAGCTGACAACAATCATTTTCTTATATTTAACAATGCCAGCTTAACAATGTACAGAGTTGGCAACATTGCCTCAGGAATTGCAGGAAATGGAAATACCTGGCGTATATATACTTCTTCGTGGCTTAGCAGTAATGGAAATTTTACACTATATCGGAATGGCACCCAGAATTATACAACAAACGGGTTAGGAACAGGAAGTTCAATCTCTTCTGGTGGCTGTCTGGCAATCGGAAGTGAACAGGATGCTGTTGATGGAGGATATGATCCCGCTCAGGCACATCAAGGTGATATGGCAGAAATTATTATGTATAATTCAGTACTCAATACCGCCCAAAGAATTATTGTTGAAAATTATCTTTCTTCCAAATTTGGAATTGCAATCGCAAACGATAGGTTTGCTTATGATGCTGCACATGGCAACGAGGTAACCGGAATCGGAAGAGAAGATGTCAACAATTTTCATCTTGATGCTCAGGGCACAAGTATTGTTAGGATCAACAATCCTTCCAGTCTGGATAATAACGATTATATGCTTTGGGGAAACGATAATGCAAGCACTGCAACGGCAAATACTACAGATGTGCCGGTGGGTATCGACAACCGTTTGAATCGTGTTTGGAGGATAAATGAAACAGGAGAAACCGGAACTGTCAGAGTATATTTTGATTTAAGCAGTTACACCATTAATGACCCAAATGATCTTGCAATACTTATAGATAACGATGATGGTAGTTTTGTAAATGCAAGTATTTATACAACCGGGCTGACTTATAGTCCCGGCCCACAGATTGTCTATTTTACCGGAGTAAATTTCAGTGATGGGGACTGGTTTACTATTGCTTCCACTACAGCAGATAATCCTTTGCCTATAGAATTGCTGTCATATACAGCCACTTGCAAAGAACAGAGTATTGAATTAAAATGGACTACTGCCTCTGAAGTGAATAACGACTTTTATACCTTGGAACGTTGTGCAGATGGTATCAACTGGCAAGTAATTGCAATAGTTAACGGCGCAGGCAATTCATCTGTTATGCTTGATTACTTATACATAGATAATAAACACGATAATGGAATTTCGTATTACCGATTGAAACAAACTGACTTTGATGGCAGATCGGAGTATTCTCAAATTATTAAGACAGATTGTAAGAATAAATATCAGAATAACACAATGGATATGATTATCTTTCCTAATCCTTCTAATGGGAAATTCAACCTTGTTTTCACAAACGAAACCAATCTTATCCAATCAATTACAGTTTATAATACTTATGGGAAACAGGTCTTTTACTCTGACTCTTATCAATCCGAAATTGATTTATCAGGTAATCCTGTCGGTATTTACTTTGTTTATTTCAATATTAATTCCAACACAAAATTAATTATTAAAAAAATTGTACTTGACAGATAGTTGAAATCCTGACGTTGATTATAAATACATATTAAATCCCCAGTATCTCGGCGAAGCCTCTGACTTCTCCGAGCCGTGCGTACTACCCGTCAACAGAAAAAATAATATATATTAACATCCATTAAATTTGCCTGCTTTATTTATTTTTCCTCTGTAATTAATTACGCACCTCTCCCTTATAGTACAGTAAACCTATCTGAAACAACTGTTTATTAGCCTGTTGATAACTTTGCAATTGTTTTTCTGACACATTGGCAGGGATTTGGTAT
>JBDRPR010000135.1:0-12870 GCA_043826845.1 Bacteroidota bacterium | reverse complement strand
GCAAAGGCAAGAAATAAATTTGTGCTATCTTTGGATTGGAATATGATTGTAAATAGTATTAAAAATACAATACAACCAATTAACCGATAATTCCGTTAATTTTTTAGGATTACAGCTATCATTTTCAACACAAAGTAAATTATTATAAGTGTACACTCCACAAAATCTTGTTTCATAAGTCATTCCAATGTATTTGTTTGAAGAAAATGAAATATCAGGAATACTATCATCATTCATATCCAAACTATAGTGAGCAGGGGAATACATATAACAGCATAATGTCGTGTCGTTAATATCATGATATAGTAAATTGTTTGTATCTCCGGCAAGAATAAAATCATCCTGTGTATAAAGATAAGAACTGAAATAAAAAAACATAATGAAAAGTAACCAAAAGTGCATAATAGTAATATTACAAATATAAGCAATAATTAATACGAAATTTCCCTGAAATAGTTTTATAAATGTGAAAATTATGCCTGATAATTTTATTTCATTAAAATAATTCGTTGAAATCATATTGCTAATATAACATAATGGCTTTGATTTGACACAAATCTGTTTAAACCTGTGCTTTATCGCAGGGTTTATAATCCATCTAATCAAACCGTCGCTGCAAGAAGCCATAGGATGTAAATAAGTTTTCAACGACGGAACTGTAAGAAATGTTATTCCTAAAAAAGAAAAACATACACTCTTAATATCGGGAAAACAGTTTTACACCCTCACCAATTTCCATTTTCCTCTTCTGAAAACAATAATTCCGATAATAGCCAACAATGATTCAGCTATTAATATTGCAGTATAAACACCGTTTTCTTTCATGTCAAAATGTATTGAAAAAAGGTATGCCAGAGGAACTTCGAGCAACCAGAAACAGAATATATTGATAATTGTTGGTGTTTTTGTGTCTCCTGCCCCGTTAAATGCCTGAACCATAACCATCCCAAAAGCATAAAAAACAAAACCTGAAACAATAAAATACAGACATTTTTTACCATAATAAATTACCTCAAAATCGTTTGAGAAGAAACGAATAAAATATTCAGCAAAAATTATCAACAATGAACCGACAAATGCCATAAAAGCAGCATTTATAAAAGCTGTTATCCAGACTGATTTTTCTGCCCTGTCAGGCCTTTTTGCCCCAAGATTCTGCCCAACGAGAGTAGAGGCAGCATTGCTAAGACCCCATGACGGCAATAGAGCAAAAACAATTATTCGTATAGCAATTGTATATCCTGCAACAATTTGACTTCCAAAAACTGACAAAAGACGAATCATAATAACCCAGCTTGATGTGGCAATAATATTTTGAGCAACACCTCCGGCAGAAAGTCTTACGATTTCGAACAAAATGCTTAACCTTATCTTAATATGTTTTCGGGTAAGTTTAATTCTGTTTTTGCCATTGAAAAGTAAACATAACTGATAAACAACAGCAGCTCCTCTGCCAATATTTGTTGCAATTGCAGCTCCTTTTAATCCAAGTTCAGGAAATGGTCCAAGGCCGAATATCAAACAGGGATCTAGTACTATATTCAACAGGTTTGCAAAAATCAGCACCCTCATCGAAATGGCGGGGTCTCCTGAACTTCTGAAAACAGCATTTATAATAAACAACCATACAATTATAAAATTTCCACCTAGCATAATTGCTGTATAATCAGCCCCCTGTGATATCATTGCCTGTGAAGAACCCATGCTTTTCAACAAATTTTCAGCATAAATAAATCCGGGAATACCAATTATCATAGAAATTATAAATCCTATGAAAATTGCCTGAAATACTACATATGATGCTTCATCCGGATTTTTTTCACCCATACGTCGTGAAACAATTGCAGTGGTTGCCATGCTTAATCCTATTCCAAGTGCATAAATGATTGTCATCATGGATTCTGTGATTCCCACAACGGCAATAGCATCAGCTCCGAGACGGGAAACGAAAAATATATCTGCCAACGCAAAAATCGATTCCATGACCATTTCCAAAACCATCGGAATTGCAAGTAAAAACAAAGCACGCTTAAGGCTGACAGATGTATAATCAGCATCGGTACCTATCAGAGCACTTTTCAGATCACGCCGAAAACGGCTTAATTTATTTGCAATTAGCAGAGACATTTAGTTCCATACTTAGGAATGCAAAAATGGAAAGATTTTTTTTGTTTCTCAAAACTTTACATTAAACATATTGAAAAGAAAAAAGAATACACATAATCCCATGGTATAAAATATTTTAAATCTGCTTATTAAAAAAATCTTGTGTTTCTTTGCGTAAAACTTTTTGCGGAAGGCATTTTCCCTCTGATGCCGAAGATATTTGCTGATTTACTAAAGAAAAACTTGTGTTTTTTTAATACATCGACAAAAATGGCCAAAGAGAAAACAGTAATCCAAAATATTTTATAATTCACTGATCATCAAAGCTAATAAAACAAACAAGCGTTATATTAACTTTATTTTCATCACACAATCAGAGCAATCAAAGGTTAAAGAATATTCGTTTTTCTCATCTTTTAATGTCCATTGTTCAATATTATCAGAATTGCTTTTGGCATTATTTCCATTGCAAAAACCAGTTTCATATTTGAGACAATGTCTGGTTACCATCAGTTCAATATCAGAAAAATCAGAAAAAGATTCCGGAGCATTTTCTACTACTGAGACCCCTGCCGAAATATAAAAATCCTTTGCTTTCTTATTAAGAATATTTGCTTTGTAACTGACTATATTATCAGGGTATATCCGTTTTGATGTTATTTCTTTTTTCTTTTCAGGTATATAATTTTTCAATCTTTCTTTTTCTAAATCTGCCAGAACATTTCTTCTCAGATTGTTTATCAATGAGGCTGGAATAAAATATTTAAAATCATTTAGGATATCAATACCTGAAACCTGAAAAATAGTATCTCCTGTCTTTTTCAACTGGCCTATTACTGCTTTTTTTGCAGCTTCTATATTTTTCGCTGTTTCAAACTTTTCCTCAAGAGTAATTTCTGCTGAATTTTTATCTTCATCAGATGCCCTCAGACTGATATTTTTTGAATCACAAGAAAAAATAAATTCCACATCAATTTTCCTCATATAATTTTCTTTTTCCAGCAATTTGGTAAATGCCTCATCATGATTTCTGTATAGTATTGTTCCTGATTCAATCTGAGGCATTTTGTGAGGATATATCAACTGATTATGAACAGAATTCAGCCGGAATCCCTCAAGTTCGTTTTTATGATTAATGAAGCATATTCCATCGCCATTTGAAAGATTTTCGAAAAGCTCTGCTTTTATCACATTTTCTCGTGCATAGATAACTTTTCCGATTTTCTTTCCCAGAGATTTTGGACTGATAAAAGCTGTTATATTATCTCTTTTTCCTGAAAATAAATATTTTGTAAAATCCCTGTTAAAGGTTTTATAAGGATCGGGAGAAAAATTAATTTTGCTTTTTCCTGATGAGGATTTTGTCAAATCATTTTTTCCAGTAATGACTTCATCAATTTTATTTCTGTAAAAAGCAGTAATATTTTTAACGTAAGAAATATCTTTAAGTCTGCCTTCAATTTTAAAAGAGGTGATTCCTGCATCAATAAGCTCAGTAATATTTTCTGATAAATTCAAATCTTTTAATGATAGTAAATGACTATTCTGTGCTATAATTTTTCCTTCATTGTCTGTCAGTGTATATTTATGACGACAAGGCTGAGCACAATCACCTCTGTTTCCGCTTCTTCCTGATCGCACCAGACTCAAATAGCATTGACCACTATATGAAACACATAATGCTCCGTGAATAAAGCATTCAAGTTCGATATTTGTGGCTTTTTTTATATCAGTAATTTGTTGCAAAGACAATTCTCTCGCTAAAATTGCTCTTGAAAAACCTGCTGATTCAAGAAATTTTACTTTTTCAACGGAATTATTATGCATTTGTGTACTTGCAATCAAAGGTAAAGGTGGCAATTCAGACATCAGCAGTCCATAATCCTGGATTATCAGAGAATCAACTCCGGCATGATATAAGTCATTTGTCAAGGCAACTGCTTCTTCAAGTTCCTGATCATTAAAAATTGTATTTACTGCAGCATAAACTTTAGCATAGTACCGATGTGCGTAATTCGTCAGTTTTTCAATGTCTTTGATTTCATTTACTGCAGCTTTTCTTGCGCTGAATTTTGAAGCTCCGATATAAACTGCATCAGCACCGCAATTTATTGCCGCAATTCCTGATTCATAATTTTTTGCAGGACTCAGGAGTTCAATTTTTTTCATTTCATGGGATTATGTTCCTTATGCGACAAAAATAAGTCTTTCTTTTTTACTTTCGACTCTAAGGGGTCAAAAACCCTGTCAGAGTCGTGTAAAGTTAATAGGTTGGGCAACTGGTTTGGGAGTGAGTATTTGGTCATAGGGAACATCAGAACATCAGAACATCAGAATAACGAACAATTGAAGTCAGAAATGTGACTATTTACTCCTGTTTTGTGCACCACAGGGGGGCTGTTCGGGTATAAAGTTAATAGGTTGAGCAACTAGTTTGGGAGTATGTATTTGGTCATAGGGAACATCAGAACAACAGAACATCAGAATAACGAACAATTGAAATCAGAAATGTGACTATTTACTCCTGATTTGTGCACCACATCGATGCTCTAAAAAACCATATTTGATTATCAATCATTTATGAATTTAAAGTATAAAGCAGGTTTGAAGGTTGATGGCTATTTTGGGAACATACTCCCTTTTAAGTTTTAATCTTCTAATAATAAAGAATCTGTTATATGCTTAAACTTCTCATCAATATGTTGATTGAACCACTTATCAATAATCGATTTTCTGAAACGCCATTCCTTCCCCAGTTTGGCAGCCGGTATTTTACCGTTCTGTGCCCAGGTATATATCGTTTGAGGTTTTAGCTTTAAATACTTAGCTACTTCTTCAAGTGTCATTATATCTACCATAATCAGTTATTTGAAAAAAATTGAAATAGCATTTGTATCAATCTTGTGTGTTGTAACAGTATCTATGCTAGGATTTATTTCCTCTTTATCTGAATTGATCGTCTCTTTATCCTTTATAAGCTGTCCAACAGAATATATTACAGCAGTATAAAAATTCCCTTTATACGTTCTGAAAAGTTTGAATTCTTCAGCTTTATCGCTCAAAAATGGTCTTAGATTCCATGCTAATTGCATACCAACAAATGCCAGAATGATTATCCAAACTCTAAAAACGGTTACTCCCATCTGAGGATAAATGTTTTTCTTTTCACAGGCGTACTTTAAAGACTCAATTATCAACTTCATGCCAAATACTCCACCAAATATAAAAATGGCAACATGTAACAATTGTAAAAAATGATAATTACCTCCGGTAAGAATAAAAAATATAACAATAGGTGCAAATGATAAAGTTATAGTTGAAATAAGAACAAATCCATTAAGAATAATCATAATCATTTGTTTTGAACTCATTTTTGATCCCAAAACCTGCTGAATTATATAGAATGAAGGGAAACAAATTATCAGCGTAGATAAAAACAATACTATTACTTTTATACCTGACACCACAGACTGGATAATGCTATGATAACTGCCCATCACCAGTCCATAAGCAAAAGCAAATAAGCATATAACAATGATTTGGTTTATTATTAAACTATTTGTCTTTTTGTTGTTTGTTTGGTCAAAAAAGGATTCTTTGTTCTGAAAAATTTTAAATACTTCTTTTAGTTTTTTCATGGCAATAAGTATTAAACAAATTTATTCTGATAATAAATGCTCTGCTTTATTGGTATATTCATCAATTAACTGTGTCAGCTCTTTATTTAATTCAGGATCATATTCTTTAGTGATTCTGACGAGTTCATTAATAATGGAAATATTAAAAATTAATTCTTTTTTCTTCAAATTTTGTTCATTTTCTTCTAATGCGAGTATTTCATCAAGTTTCCTTTTTGAATTATTCCTGATTTTAATAACCGTTTCCTTTGCAGATTCATTTTCCTGCAGTTTATAATATGATTCAGCAAAGTTTAGGACAAAATGATTATATGGCGTTCTGCTATCAGGAAATACATTAATGCAACGATCAAGTACTTCTTTAGCCAACTCAGGTTTATTTTCTTCAATAAGTTTTTCTGCCAGTCGATCATGCATATTTCTCATATTATTAGCTACCCAATTATCTGATTCAGGTATTTTATCATCACCCTGCCAATCATATTTCTCCATTAGGATTTTATATAAAACATCTGTATTTATATGTCCGTTTCGATTTGAATTTTCATGAAATTTTATTGGGGTAAGCCTAAAAGCAAGACCTTCATTTTGAAAATATTCAGACAATTTTAATTGATTATCAACATTGGTAGTAGTTGTCCAATAAATAGGTCTTTCCCAGTTATTACTATTAATAATATCCAAAACCATCATTTCGCCTTTAAGAATATATGATTTGCCACTAAAATCAATATCCACATCTGAAATTTCTTTATACAAATCTTTCTCAATAAATTCTTTTCCCAAAAAATCTTCTGCATTAACTTTAACTTTAATACTAATATTCGGGATGTAATACGATAAATTCCCTCCTCCAAAATCTTTGGCATTGGCATCATCTTTAATAAATGATATAATGTCACTTAGAAAAATATATTCTTGTAACATCGTAACATTATCATTCATTATATAAAGAAAATCCCTTACACCATTTTTATATTGTTCTTTAGTAAAAGAAATTTTAATCGGATTCGAATCAGGATATTTTTCCTGTATCATATCTATATACCAATCGGTATTTAGCAAACTCAGATTAATAACACTCACATCTGTTCTGAAACCAAATTTTTCTTGTACATACCAAAGGGGGTATGTATCATTATCCCCATTTGTGAAAATTATTGCATTTTTATCGCATGAATTCAAAAAATTCTTAGCTATTGATATCCAAAATTCGTTGTACAGACCATCAACAATATACATTCGAGCAAGTTCCGGTTCTTTAACACTTAAAAGTGCATGATAAGTAGTAAGATACTGACTTGAATATTTTATGTTTATTACACCTAAAATTGTTACAAAATCAGGATTCCTTTCATTTAACTCACGAAATGCTTTTATTGAGTTTTCGGAATATTTAATATAATTATCAAGTCGTTCTTTGCTGATTTTCTCATAACCTGCTACAAAATTTTGAATATGATAACCGTATTGATTTCTGATATATCCTTGTGCATAATTACCATAGGCTCTGCCCAGATAATATAATAAAACATCTGAAAGGTTTTCCTGCGCTTCCAAAAGATTAATCACATCAATGTCCCAACCATCATAGCCAAAATATGGCGATTCGTTATATCTTTTTATTAAATATATATCATTCAGATATTTTTCTTTATTTTTTTCATTATCGTTTTTTCCTAACGGGAATGATTCAGGAAGAGCTTTGTAACTTAATTCGGCAAGCGACCAGAATAAATTGAAATTTTTAACCTCATAGTTATTCTCCGGGTCTTTAATACCGATATACCAACCTTCAGGTTTTTTCGCAAATTCAAATTCAGCATATCTATCCTCAATCTTATAATTATCGAAAAACTGATTTATTATATCTTCATACTTAGGGTATTTATCTAACTCTGACAGATTTGATTTACTTAAATTATTGTTGCTACCTCTACAATAGACACTAATAAGTGTTAGAAATATTGCTGAAATAAAGACAATTGGCTTCATGTTTTCTGATTTTAATTGATTATATATACTTCTTATTTTGTTAGTTACTTAGTTTTCTTGCAAACACTACTTACAATAATTCAAATCCACAAATTGAATTATTTCGTTACAAATATACAATTTAAATTATTGTTTTCTACTGTTTATTAACTTTTGTTAATGTATTTTAACATAATACCGATTGGACATCTGTAATAGTATCCAATCCGATAGCTATCGGATTTCGCCCACTCATACCAAACCGCCAAAAAGATGAATAAAATGAAATCTTTTGGCTGGTTTGGTTAATGCCGACGGCTAAAAAGTTTTATAACAAAAGCGAAGTGAGTTGTTTTAATTATCTTGTTAGCCAGTCGGTATAAGATTTCTAAATTCCATGATTATCAAACTTTTATCATATAAAAAATTTTACTATAAAGTTTTGACAAATATATTATGCACTTGATTTTTATTCATCAAATCCCGGTCGTATAAAGCTCTCAGCATCAGGAAACATTAATCTGACCTTTCTTTGCAATTCTGTGAGATTTTTAATAAATGTAAATACATCATCTTCAAATTGCGTTAAAACCTGAAGTAATACTCCCCAGGCACCGATAGAACGTTCGATAACAATCAAAGTAATTTTTGCAGAACCATTCATATCATTCTGACTAAATTCATCCATTTCCTGTTTTCTGTAACCGAATAAAGCACGGTGTAGTTTCACTGAAATAAATACATGATACCACAAAATGGTCTCTAACCCTTCTTTATAATCAATTTTATTATTATGCGGCTTACTGTCAGACAATAAAAATTCAACTTGCTGATCATTTGCGTTTATCCATTCATGCACACTATCAGTATAATTCAGTGAAAGTTGTTCGATGGGATGTTTTTCATTTTCATCGTCTGATAATAATTCCTGGACTTCATCATTATCCTCCAAAACAATTCCAAGTTCTTTCATTTTCTCATCAAGCAATTCCATTGTAACTTCAAACATCAATGAAAGGTTCTCCCAAAAAACTTCATTTCTAATGTCTTTATCCTCATCACAGGTATAAATGTCCTTTTCCAGAGAATATGAGCCACAACGACAAGTAAAGGAACATTTTTCACACCAACGATCGCAATAGTTATGAATTCCGGAAATACGGTTTTCTGTATTCTGATTTATAAGTTTCTCTTTTATTTCTTGTTTCTTTACGCTCCTGTAATGTTGTTTTGCTTCTTCAGGTGTAGGAAGCAAATCTTTTATATCAAAATCAAAGTTTTTTGAATCACCAGTATTAGTTAACTCGTCGTACTCCATTTGCCGTGCAATTTCTTCACAAGTCTTACAATATCCGGGGAAAGGACAATTCTCCTCCTCATAATCACAGAATTCAACATGAATTTCACCCACACCAACAAACACCTGTTTATCGTCCCAATATTCCCTAAGCTTGCGATATCGTAATCGGGCAGGTAATGTTTTTGGAAAATCCGGGTAAAAATGGTACGCATTCCATAGTTTCTCGGCTTCATTTGCGAGTATATCGACCTGTTCATCTGTTAATTTTTCATCATCGGGCAGGCATATTTTTTCGATTCCGAAAATTTCAGACAGTGGTTTTGGAGTACCATATATATATTGCTCCACATAAATAAAATCTTCTTCTTCAAGTTCATTATCAAGATCAAAATCTTTTGCCCGCACTGATGGCTTTCCTACATTTTTTGCTGATTCCTGAAATTGCTCGATAAGCTGTGTTATATATTTATCCATAATCACTAATTTAAACAAACTTAATAAATTTTAAAATAAGTATTCTATATAACTTTTAAAATGTCCGATATATTAAATTTTACTGATCACTATATATTACTCTATCAATACAAATGCTGCCCAGAAATAAGGATCATATTTTTTACGCATTTCCTTTTGTGTTTCTAAAAATGCTTTTCGAATATCCTTTAGTTTCAGTAATTTCTTGTAAAAGGCTTCCATAAACTCAACCGTTTCCTTATCAGGCACCTGCCATAAACTCATGATGATATATTTTACACCCGCCATTTTAAAGGCACGTTGGAGGCCATAGACACCCTCGCTTCCTTTGATATCGCCAAGTCCGGTTTCACAGGCAGAGAGGACAACAAGTTTGGTTTTAGTCATATTGAGTTGAGTAACCTCCTGTGCAGTCAGAATACCATCTTCTCTGTCAATGTTATCAGAGATATTCCATACATCATTGGCGCCTGAAAGAACCAACCCTGTTCGCATTAGAGGGTTGTTGTTCTGAATAAAATTTGACGATCCAAAACCACTGCTTTTACTTCTAAAGACCACATTAATGTATTCAGCCGAATTTTCTTCTGTTTCCATATCCTTTATCTCCTCTGCTTCAGGAAAGAAAAATCCATGTGTTGCTATATGCAGCACATTACTTTCGCTGGCAATAATTTTAAATTCTGCTTCAGTAGCATCTGAACTAGTATATAGATTAACCTTTGCTTTTTCCTTCTTTAGGATATTTTTTATAAGCACAGTCTCTGTTTTTGTCCCTTCAAGATAGCTCCATACTTGAATTTCTTCTGCCCCACTATAAACACTGTCAGTATTATAATTTATTCCTCCGAAAATAGAATAAGAGTTGTTTTCAAATGGTTCGTTTGTTTGAGTAGTAATCAATCCTGTATTTGTAAGGGTCTTAATTTCATAATTATCGCAAAGCAAAATATTCTGATCTATTGGAATTGCTGCAAAACTTATTTTATGCAATAAACCGGAAGGAGAAATATAGATTACTTTTGAATCCTGAAAATAATGTTCAATTGGTTCCCAGATAAGGTTATATAAATCTTTGTTATATTTTTTTGATTTTCCGTAAATTTTATCAATATAACTGATATTTGTACCAGTATATTTACCCATAATGGATATTAAATCCATTTCATTAAAAATTCTAATCATTTCAGGAAATTTACTTTCAGGTTTTACAATTAGAGCACAATAAATTACTGTATCAGTAAAACCGTGAAGACGAGTACCCTGATATTTGAAATTAATAAATTCAACAGCTGCTTCACCTGGACTTAATCCATCTCTGACCATTTGCCAGTTTAAAAACTGAACTTTATAAAAATTACTGAAAATCTGGGATTTTTTAACCAATTCTCTTTCCAGACTATCCGCTTTCACCTTAATAATATCCAAATCTGCTTTTCGTTTAATAATTTCAACTGATTGCAATTTTGATATTTCTTTTTTTAAGTTTATCCATGAATTGAATTCTTCTATCAGTATACTATCATTACTATTTAAAATAGCAGTACGCATAGCCGTGGAAGACTTAAGAAGCAATCCTTTATTCCTGATTGTATTATTAAATACATCACAAACTAATAAAGAATCGATTTTTTTATTATCCAATACAAATGAGTTAAATTCAGTATAATTTTCCTCAACTGACTTGTAATAGATTTCTTTCTCTTTTTCTGATATAAATGAAAAATTCATCTGAACTGCATCATTGGTCATTTCAATCAATTTTAACAGGCATTCTTTTGCCTTTTTAAAATCATTAAGACCTTTGTATATTCTTGAAAAACGAGAATTGGCTATAATTTCTAATGTTTTCAATCCTGTTTCTTTAGCAATAAACATTTCTTTTTCCTGATATTCTAATGCTTTTCGGAGATATTCATCTCTGAGTTCTCTATTATTTAACACAGAAGTAGTATCTGCCAGATTCGTGTATAGATTTGCAATGCTGCCATTTATCAACGCAGTTCCATGCTTGTCATTTATGTTTTCTTTTATTTGAAATGATTTCAAATAGTATTCCAATGCTTTATCACAAAGCATATTTTCAGCATATAATGTACCATAGTTGTTGTAAATTGTAGAAATTCCTTTTTTATTATTCTGTTTAATATTATAATCAAGAGCCATCTTGTAGTATTCTTCTGTTTTTTCAACATTTTTTAGCTCTTTATAAACAACACCAATGTTACTATATGCCTTAGCTATTGTTCCATTATCTCCAAGTTCTTCAGCAATTTCTAATGCAAATTCAAAGTTTTCTTTTGCTTTTTCAAAATTTCCCTGTTTATAATAGATATTCCCGATATTTAGGTAATTGAAGGAAATCGAACGTTTATTTTTTTTATCAATATTTTCCTGCAAAGCCATTGAATAATATTCAATTGCCTTATCAAAACTTCCTTGTGCGCCATAAGACATTCCCAGATTACTATATACTCTTGAAATACCAGAATTGTCATTTAGGTTTTGATATATTTTTAAAGCTTTTTTGTAATAATTAATCGCAATTTCATAATTACTCAACTGATCGTTTGCAATTCCAAGATTTGTATATGCATTTGCAGCTCCAGACATTTTTTTTAATTCATTGATTTTTTCTGAATTTCTATAACAACTCATTAATTGTTTAAAATATTCAATGGCTCCTTCAAAATCTCCCTGCATCGAACTTAAAATACCCAAAGTATTGTAACAAACTGCTATGCCTTCTTCATCATTTAGTTCTATATCAAGATTTAATGACATATTAAAAACACGGACTGAATTAATTAAATCGCCTTGTTTAGAGAATAATGTGCCCGTAACACGCAATATGTTGGAATATAAATGTTTGTATATTCTTGTCATTGAACTATCGTTTTTTCCACTAAGACATGAAAGCACAATTTCCGTTGCAGAATTATAATAATAAAATGCACTGTCCGGCTTCGTGTCTGAATAAAACAGCACTAAATCTGTACATAATCTGATTTTAGTCGTATCATGCACATTTACAGGAAATATGCTCTTTAAGGTATCCGGCAATTGTATGTTCTGACATTCAATTAGAGTAACATTAAATATTGAAAAAACACAAATGAACAGATAAATTATTTTTTTCATATTTTCAATAACTTTTGTATATATATTTAGATATTAATGTACTCATATAAATAAATTTTATCACTACTGACCGACAAAACTATAAGACCTTATAAGAGATTCTTCGCTTCGTTTCTCTTCGCTCAGAATGACAGTTATTTAGGTTTTGAGGCGGAGAGGGAGTGGGTGATTGGTGGCCTTATGCTGCCAATCACCCACTCCCTCTCATTTGACTTTCAAAATGCCGTGTCATTCAGA
>JBDRPR010000134.1:0-6055 GCA_043826845.1 Bacteroidota bacterium | reverse complement strand
TTTAATTAATTAAACTTACTTTATAATGTCGGATAATAATTGCAATTAGTTCAGAGTCAACACAATTGTTTTATACATAGCCATGATTTCAATTGCCAGATCCGGCAAAAGATATATAATTAAAGACCTCTCATCCATTCTTTACGAAGCATGCGTGGATCGTTTAAGGCAGAATCAATCTGATCAAGAAATTTTTGTTTATCTCTAGAAAGTCCACCTTTCAAAATAAGATAATTTGATGCATGATCGCTTCTGAATACTGTGCTTTCAAGTTCGGTATGTTCAATAAACATTTTAAGTTCCTTTAATAATTCAATCACAGAAAGCTCTTCGTATTCTCCTATAAATTGTTTTTTAAAATGTTTAACTCCAAAAGGAAAACTTAGTACCAGTGTTGATGCAAATTCTGGCTGAGTTGCATTAAGTATTTTTGCTGAATTTATTGCATGCTGTTCACTAAATTTCTTTCCCCCCAATCCGGTTAGTATCATCACTGAACTTTTCAAACCTGCACTCTTAGCTTTTAATAAGCCGTCAATTGTTGAATTAAAGGTTTCTCCTTTATTGACAAGTTTCAATACTTCTTCATCTCCTGATTCAACGCCAACATATACCAGTTTTAATCCTGCTTCAACAATTTCTTTTAATTCTTCGGTGGATTTATTGTTAATATTCTTTGGCAAAGCATACGCAGAAACCCGCTGAACTTTTGGAAATCGTTCTTTAATTGCATTTAATATCCGAAGAAGTTTTGATGTTGAAAGTACCATTGCATCTCCATCTGCCAGAAAAATTTTTCGTATATCCATTCCGGTTTTTGCAACTGCCTCAATTTCTGCAATAATTTCTTCTTCTTTTCTTACCCTGAAATCTTTTGTTTTGTACATTTCGCAAAATGTACATTTATTCCATGAACAACCGAGAGTAACCTGTAATATCAAAGAATAGGCTTCGCTTGGTGGTCTGAACAATGGTTCATTATATCGAATTGGTTGGGAAAACATATTTGCAAAATTAATATTTATAAATTAGAAATCTTACTCGAATGATTTTTTATTCTGATTTATGTAATAATAAGATATTGTGGCATATGTGTCAATGGCATGTTTTTTGAAATTTCAGTATGAAAAATATAAAATTTAAAGTCATGAAAACAATTTTATCCTCCGGTTTTATTCTGAAAAGAATCAGATATACTTTATTAATTGTTTTTTCTTTATTTACATTAAGTTCATGTTATAAAGGATATGATGGAAGGCCAGGAGATGCATATCTTTCTTTAGCATGGGAGGTTTCAAAACCTTATTATGTTGATGCAGGGCCGGAAATTCCCCCTACTTTTAGATGGAGTGAATTTTATTATGCAACTCCCGGTGTTTACTATCTGTACTACGAAGGTCAGGTATGGAACGGATGGAGATGGATAACATATGCATGGGAGGTTCAATATGAAATCTGGAGAATACCTGGTGAACCCGGAGGTTATGGATATCATGGATACGATGGTACTGATACTTATTTGACATTAGTTTGCAGTCCTTATGGACCATATGAGGATAGATTCGAAAATCGTTCAGCTATAGAAAATGAAGATTCAATTGAAATTTCAGAAAAAGAAATAGTAGTCGAAAAAATTCAAAATGATGTGGGCATCCGAGTAAAATATTCTAAAGTCGAACCAAGGAACTCATTTCAGAAGTAGAATATAAAATTGTAAAAAATACGTCATCCTGATACATGATGACTTTTTTTTTATTATGAAAAAGGAATGATTTTAATGATTTTCATAAAAACGACATCATTCTCATATTCCTTATTAATGTTTACTTTTTTCTTTAAATTATCAATTTCTGTCTGATCAAAAATTTTGTACAACAGCATTCTTCCGCCTCTGTACAAATCTTTCCAGGTTTTTCCGTTTTCTGCATCAATATAGAAAGAAAACATGGCATAGCCTGTTCGGTCAATATTTTTTCTTGTCAATGCATCAGGAGAAATATAAAAAAGCAGTGTATTGTCATCAACAACACTTGGACCCATATAAGCTGCATTTGGTATTCCATCAGCATTTACTGTACTCAAGACATGTGCTTCTTTTGATTTTTTAATAATCTCAAAAAGTTCGGATTTTGGCAAACTGTCGTAATACATTGGAGAAGCGCCGGTAGTTGCATCAGGTTGGATAAACGGAACGATTTCTGTTGCTCCTGTGTGGCAATCAGGTATATTATCATTATTTATTTTTTGCGTATTCGAAAATCCTATTATTAGCACAAAAAGATAGCTGAAAAGACTCATATTGCAGAATTTTATAAAAGGTAAAAATATAAATATTTTTTACTGACTCATGGATATTAGTAAAAAATTTGTACCAAGTGGCTCTTTATATCGTTGTAGATTTTCTTACATTTACCGCCGTTATGGAAAATGTCTATGGAGAATCAGCTGCTTTGATTACAGCATTTTGCTGGACATTAACAGCATCTTTTTTTGAATCAGCCGGGAAAAAAGTTGGTTCTCTGTCAGTAAATATAATTCGCCTTTGGTTTGCTGTCATTATTTATTTTGTTTTCCTATGGATATACAGAGGATCACCATTTCCTGATGATGCAGGTCAGCATCAATGGATTTGGTTGAGTTTGTCTGGTTTAGCAGGTTTTGTAATTGGGGATCTTTTTTTATTTCAGTCATTTGTAATACTTGGTGCTAGAATTTCATTGCTAATTATGGCTTTAGTTCCACCATTTACTGCAATTCTTGGCAGATTATTTCTGAATGAAATCTTAGATGTTAAAAGTATTATTGCTATGACAATGACCCTATCCGGAATAGCACTGGTAATATTAAATAAGAAAAGGGGAGAGAAAATAAAATCCAGAGTTCCGTTATATGGATTTCTGATTGCATTAATAGGAGCATTGGGACAGGCAGGAGGGTTGGTTTTAAGTAAGTACGGGATGAATGGATATGATGCATTTGCTTCTTCTCAAATCAGAATTTTTACCGGTGCAGTTGGTTTTTTGATTCTTATTTCAATTGTAAGGAAATGGAAAAACGTAATAGCTACATTTGGAAATTCTTCTGCAATAAAAGATATTTCATTAGGAACAATTTTTGGACCTTTTCTTGGTGTTTCATTTTCATTAATAGCTCTTAAATATACTGAAGCAGGCATAGCAGCTACAATAATGGCAATCACGCCGGTATTAATAATACCACTTGTTATATTTAAAAATAAGGAAAAAGTGAACATAAAGGAAATTATCGGATCTGTTATTGCTGTCATAGGTGTTGCATTATTATTTATGGATTTGTAAATAAATAATATTAAGCAGCAGGACATAAAATAAAAACAGGAAAGTAATTTGATCGAAAATGTTTAAGATGTAAATTTACAAAGCGTTTAAAAAAACTGCAATAGTCAGATGAAATAGACAGTTGCAGTTTTTTTCTATAAATACTGATGAATTACTTCATCTGAATTTTTTCCAAATACATGAGTATTGATTCCTCTTTTTTATCATAAATATATATTCCAAGATATCCTGGTTTTGATATCATTGTACCAACACTTCCTCCTTTAATAGTTTTGCGGGTAACAGGAATTTTGTGAAATACTGTTTCTTTTCCCTGATCAATAGTATTGATTCCAATATATGGTTCCTTCTCAGTAAAAACGGCAGAAATTAGCAAAGGTTGATCGCTTTCAGGCAGATTTGTCATAAATCCAAAATTGAAAAAACCGAATTTTTTAACAGCTAAAGCAAGTGATAGACCACCATATGAATTATATGGAGGATAGCATGATATTTTTGTATGCTCTTTCTCAATAAGGGCCAAATTAGTGATCTTGCCTGCTCCATCGAAATTAAATATAATAAAGTCAAGAACTTCGAATGTAACAGGTTTGTTATTATTATTGTTGCTATTAATTTCTCCTATAAATCTTCCTGTAATTACATCTTTTAACGCTGAACTGACAACCTGTATGTTTTTCTTGAATGTCTCTCCGACAACTTGATAATTTCCATCTGTACCTTCTATAATTTCATGGAACAGAATTTTTGGTTTACTGGAAATAGAAACTGTCTTTTTGGTACCTTCTTTAAGAAATTTCTGTATCCCTTCATCCCAGTCAGACAGGCTTAATGAGACTTTTTTCCCTTCAGGAGAAAGTTTCAGAAAAAATATTCCATCAGAATTAGTTGCATCCCACTTCTCTCCGTCAAAATACATTCCACCAGTAACAATATTTTTTTCTTTATCGATCAAGAAAGCTGAAGGCATACAAGTATTTGTTCCATCATACAAAGGATATCTATATAATTCATCTCCAGAGATGTCAGATAAGCAGACAATTTCAGCGGCAACTTTTGTTGACATCAAAGATGGTTTAGCAACTTGAATAACAATGATACGATCTTCGCCTGATTGAATAGCTTCTACGCCAACCATGCCTTTTTCAACTACAAATCGTTTCTCCCATTTTGTATTTAATTCACGATCAATTTTTTCTATTGAATATCCCCATTTTTTCTCTTTTATTGGTTTAACGATGTAAAAACCATCTTGAGAGCTATAAACATCAGCTGTTGCAGCATATCTTTTTTCTTCTTTTATTCCTACTGTTTTAATAATGTCACCATTAGCATCAACAGTAACATATGTCAGAGTTTTTTTTACATAATCATTAAAAATAAACATGAATTCTTTGCCATTGAATTCACTACCATCAACATTTGAATACTTTGTTATAGTTATTGGTGTCTGTTTAACCAGTTTCATTTCAATGTCATAAATTGCAACGATAAAATTGATCTTTCCTCCTCCAACCTTTTCATTTACATAAAAAGTATAATATCCTTGTGCTTCGTTTGTAATACTGTTAATAATAGGATAAACCCCTTTGAATTCTCTTTTCCTGACATTTGTTATTTCTGCAGATTGAGAAAGAAGTATACCAGAGAGACAAGTAGAAATTAGAAATAAAAGAATTTGTTTTTTCATAGTAAATTATTTTTTAGTTATTTTCTTAAAAAAAAGGAATTATTGATACCTTTATACAAGATGTAAACTTATAAATAATTTTGTAATATAAAAGAAAATTTTTTGAAATTTTTTAATTGTAGATAAAAAAGAGGCTGTAATTTACAGCCTCTTTTTTATCTATTATTTATAGGTTTATTGACAAGTAGCGTCTGCGAAGTTTATATCCCAGCAATGCCATTCGGAATTACTGAATCTTTTTGGATCTTTTACTCTGCCATGCTTATCAGCAAAGTTCCATTCAATTTCAGTCATGTTTGAAATTGTAGTATTCGTATCATTAATAAGATTGATGTCATAGAAACGATCAAACTCACCACTGCTTACAGTTCCGTATTGAATATATTCACCATTATTTTTGTAATGTGTACTTGAAGACGGAGCAACATTTTGATATTTAATTGATGATATACCTGTTGAGTTTCTCTGCCAGTAAATTTTTAATAACGGAGTTGGTTGTAGCTTACTTTCATTCAATAACCAGTATCCACCGGAACCATTTGTGTGAGAATGTCCGTAGTACCATAAAAATCCGTCTATTCTCATTTCCCATACAACAGAATCTCCGTTTATATATCCCATTAATTCAGCGTCATGCTGACCCCATGAATTAAATGAGTACGACCATGTCCAGTTTTCATCCTGATGATTATAAACTGCTTCATGATTGAATGCTTCCCAGAAAGATGCAACCGGAATAGCCAGTCCAATGGTTATAACAACATTCCATACAAGAACATTTCCTGCACTATGGAGCCAGTTATAATGAGTTGTTTTTGAACTAACTGATGAAGTGTCTTTAAAGTCATTAAAATCCATCAAAAATGTTGATGTAGGAGGAATTTCAGGTGCCGGTTCATCTTTTTTCTTGCAACCTGGATTAATGACTGCAATTACTAATACCAGTAAAATTAAGTAAGTCAGAAAGTTTCTTTTAATTGTTTTCATAGTCTATTGTTTTAATTAATGATTGTTTTTTCAGATTAATTACACAAGATAATAAAATTAC
>JBDRPR010000133.1:0-3833 GCA_043826845.1 Bacteroidota bacterium | reverse complement strand
CTGGGTTTTAGCAGGGATTAAGAATCAGGATTTATTCAAAATGTAATTGGTTTTCTTTGTAAAGTCAACCCTATCAGATCACCGAAGGTAATCTGGGTTTTAGCAGGGATTAAGAATCAGGATTTATTCAAAATGTAATTGGTTTTCTTTGTAAAGTCAACCTTATCAGATAACCGAAGGTAATCTGGGTTTTAGCAGGGATTAAGAATCAGGATTTATTCAAAATGTAATTGGTTTTCTTTGTAAAGTCAACCCTATCAGATCACCGAAGGTAATCTGGGTTTCTTACGAGGGGACATTTGAGAAAGAAAAATTTCGATTTGTAGAGTGGATGTGAAAGGAATAACACTTTTAGTACGAATTGCCACTATGTCCATAATTGAAAAATATCATTTTTCTTCATCATCATTTCATGCTGAACGAATTTGTTTTTGTTCAAAAAGTTTTATAACAAAAGCGAATCGAGTTGTTTAAATTATCTTGTTAGCCAGTCGGTATAAAGATAAAATCTCATGTTTGCGTTTTTCAGTAACCGCTATTACGGTAATAGCTATTGCAAAATTAAAAAATGGAAAGATGAAAGGAAAAAAGTTAATAGAACAAAGTATGTTTTATGAAGCTAAACCAGAAATTTTTCAAAAAGCCAGGCGGGCGCCTCCTCTGCCTGAACGGCAGGCAGACTTAGAGAATAAAGGGAGTGCATTTGACAGGTTCTCTATTATGATTATTCCCGGTCAGACAGGATTTTTGAAATTTAAATTTCACAGATAACTTAAAACTGGAAATAAATAAATGGTTGTATTTCTGATGATTTAAACTGATAAATCAATATAACTACCAAAACAGCAATAATAGCTTTAACAATAATAGATGAATTAATAAACGCCCCGCGATATCTTTCTTTTAAACTGGATGGCAACCAGTGAATAAAAAAGCCTGTGAAAAGCACAATAAATATCATTTTATATGAAGAAATTATTTCCGGAATTAATTCAGGAGAGAAAGACAAAAACATCTGATTAAGCATTTTACCGACAGTTTCCATATCTCCCGCACGGAAAAAAAGCCATGCAAATGTAACTACATGAAATGTGAAAAATACCGAGACAAAGTGCATGAACAAGGACTTTCTGTCTGACTTTGGCGGAAAAACCACCTGCCATAATTTATGAATAGCCAGACCTGCGCCATGAATTCCTCCCCAAATTACAAACCTGAATGCTGCACCATGCCACAATCCGCCTAATAACATTGTTACCAATAAATTTATATAGGTTCTGATTTTACCTTTCCTGCTACCTCCCAAAGGAATATATAAATAATCGCGTAACCATGATGATAATGAAATATGCCACCTCCTCCAGAAATCAGTAATATTTTCCGCTTTATATGGTGAATTAAAATTAAGCGGAAGCCTGAAACCCAGAAGCAAAGCAACTCCAATTGCTATATCGGTATAACCGCTGAAATCGCAATATATCTGAATTGAATAACCATAAGTTGCCATCAAATTTTCAAAACCGGTATATGAGAGCGGATTTTCAAAAACCCTGTCCACAAAATTTGTAGAAAGATAGTCGGAGATGATCATTTTTTTCATTAAACCGTTTAAAATCAGGAAAACTGCATGGCCATATTCCTGAATTGTCACACTGTATTTTCTGTACAATTGAGGGATAAATTCTGCAGCCCGTACTATTGGACCGGCTACAAGCTGCGGAAAAAATGTTACGTAAAATCCAAAATCAAGAATGTTCCTGACAGGTTCTAATTTTTTTCTGTAAACATCTACAGAATAACTAATTGTCTGGAATGTGTAAAATGAAATCCCGACAGGTAATATTATCGTTGTTGCATCGAAATTACTGCCTGTTAATTCATTAGACCATAACGCAAGCAAATTTACAACTTCGAACTGTGGTGCTGCTCCTGAAATTCCAAAAAAATCATATGCCCATAAAAGCACCTGATTACCAATATCATTAAAAAAATAAGTGTACTTGAAATATGCCAGTAATAATAGGTTAACTAAAATACTGCAGACCACAAATATTTTCTTTGCGTATTTCTTATTTGCATTAAAAATTAATAATCCTATACTATAATCAACAATAGTCGAGAATATAAGAATTGTGAAAAAATATCCTCCCGATTTGTAATAAAAAAACAGACTCAGAATAAACAGGTAGGAATTTCGAATTGTATTTTTTTTATAAATAATTGAATATCCAACAAGCAGTAATGCGAAAAATGCCCAAAAATAAAATCTGGTGAAAAGCACAGGCGCATTTTCATCATATAAAAAAATGTCTTTCAGGAAATCCCATATTTTATTATATTCTATCATTTATTTGTCTGATGATCAATATAATTATCATATGCTTTTAAAAATGCATTAAACATTAAATCTCCCTGAAGCAAATAGCCTCTCCCGTTCAGATGTAATTTGTCTTTTGCCGTTAAATCAGCCTTATACCATAAAGATATTGAATTTAATCCTCCCATTATTGTGAAAAAGTCCCAGACTGCAAAATTATTTATTTCTGCCTGCCGGAAAATTATTTCTCTGATTTTTGGTATATTTTCGTTAAGATATCTTTTATATCTGTAGCTATCTCCCGGAGTAGTCAAAATAATAGGCATACCCTGCATAGTGTTTTTTATCATCGAAATAAGGCTTGCAAAATTATTTGCAACTTTAGCAGAATCAATTGATTTCATATATCCATCATTCGTACCCAGTGAAATTATCATCAAATCAGGGTCAAGAACTTTCAGATGTTTTGAAAAATATACACATCGCAGAAATGCATCAACATCTGCACCGTTAACTCCTATTGAATGGTAAATAATTCCTGGATCATCAGTTTCAAAACTAATTCCATGTAGTACAAATCTGTTTTGATTACTTTTTGTTTTAACAAAATTCAACCTTAGAGTATCATCAACATATTTGTTGAAAGCAAAAGACGTATAGCCCATACTGTCATTTGTATATTTAGTTGTTGAATCAATTTTATTCGAAATTTGTATGTCAAAAGATGATGAATCAGTATTGTGAAAAACAATAATCCCGTTAAAATCATATTTCAGATAATCTTTATCTCTTAAGAAAATGTTAATCCCTGAAATTGTATCGTAGGTTGTGACAGAGATTCCTGAAATCCCGAGATCACAAATTTTATTTTTATCGACATTTTTACATGGCTCCCAATTGCCTGTAAAATCAGTTCTCAGATTAAAAGGATTATTTGTATTTGCAACCCTGTATGGAAAAATAAAACCCCGACCGCCAAGACCACCTTTAAAAAATGTTTGCAATCGTTGTCTCATTCTTCCCGAAAAATAATCTGCCTGAAGATGGCTGTCACCGATGTGAAGAATATTAATCTGTCCTTCTCCTTTTAGTACAAGTTTATTTAATGAAAGGAAAAGATGATTGAACTCTGAAGTATCACCAAAAATATTTAACTTATTTGCATCCAGATCAATAAAATTATATTGTGTTATTTCATATGGATCATCCTGCGAAAAAGCCCTTATGAATACAATCGGCAATAATATAAGTAAAAGACTTTTTTTCAATTAGATAAGTTGGTGATTTTATGGCATCAAACTTACATGATTTTTTTTAATTTCATTATCATTATAGAAAAATTATATCTGTCAGGTTTAATGATTTTTATCATTATCTGTTTATCTTCATGATTTTGTGTTGATCATACTTCAATTGTTTTTGAAAACAATATTTAAAATCACTACTGACCGACAAAACCATAAGACCTTATAAGAGATTCTTCGCTTCGTTTATCTTCGCTCAGAATGACAGTTAT
>JBDRPR010000132.1:0-2123 GCA_043826845.1 Bacteroidota bacterium | reverse complement strand
ATTTATTTGTTTCAGATCCTGTTACTTTCATATTGAGCAAATATTCTGATGTATCAGTCTCCAAAGCAAAGTCCTGGTCTTCATCCAGAATTAATTCAAAATATGTCATATCTCTTGAAGGAAACAGAACTAAATATATTCCACCATCAAGTTTTTCTTTCCCTGTAAATGTTCCTGATCCGTTTTTATCAAGCAATAATGTATCTTTGGCAAATTTTTTATCTCCGTAATGGTGACCAAGATAAACGATTGAATCAGAAACGCCGGTAACCTTAATTTTTATTTTATAACCCTGTGCAAAATTTTGATTTGAAATAAAAATGATTCCCAGAACAAAAGCCAGACTAATTAATCTCATTTCATTAATAATTTTAAAGTTTTATTGAAGCAAAAATACTCATAAATATACGTGAAACAAAGCAGAGGATTTTTAACTCTTTTTTAATTAACAATATTTAACATATAAGATATTGATTATAATATCTCAGCTATAAGATTTGCTCCCCTGAGATTTGAGAAATTTTCAGATAATATATTTTCTCTTTTATCAATATCCTGTTTTAAAAAATCTAAATCCCAATAATGTTTTATTGCATCAATAACCTCGATATGTGTATTTTTTATAATACATAGATTCTCCAAACCTGTATTTTTAATCATATTGTCATTGACGATATTAAATCTTCCGCAGAATAATGATGCTATCAACTTAAGTTTAATACCGGTATTCTGGTCGGTAGTTAATATATTAATATGAGAATCTCTTATTAATTCTGTCATTTTGTGATCATCAGGGTTTGCAAGTAATTGAATTTCAGGGTATTTTTTTAATAAATTTAGTATCGATTTATCAGGATTCCGACCTGCTATAATTACAGGATATTCAATTTTTGAAAAAACATTTAATATTAGATCTTTGACTGCATGAATATTTTCGCCTACTGAAAGGTTGCCATGAAACAATATGTATTTGCCTCTTCCTGTTTTGACATTAATTGAATTATTAGGATGAAATGCAGGTATATAATAAACATTATTATACTTATTTTTAAAATAATTAAAATCATTTGCTGAAATAGCAAGTATATGATTGGCATGAAACAGTATGGATTCATACTTTTTCAGCTTCCTGGATTCTTCTTCATAATACAACTGCTTATACTTCTTCTTCTCAATTTCAGATAAACTTTTGTAATAGTCATGTTCAACATTATGAGTACGGACAATTTTATTGCGGTTTTTTAATTCCTTATAATCAAGATAAAAGGTTGTATGTAATCCTTCAAATAAAATGGGAAAATTGTCTGTCAGCAGGTTGTTAATCAGTTCTTCTGAATATCTGGTATTTACTATATATGGTTTTTTGCTTATTGCGTATTTCAGTCCCTTTTGTCGTTTATAATAATAAACATGTTCACAATATTTCAATAATTCAGCTTGCTCATTTCTTCCATATTTGAAGGTATGAAGATAAATCTTTACGCCGATTTTATGCAAGGCTTTTATTTTATAGAAAATATCAATTACCCCACCGTAATTGGGAGGGTATGGGACATCGAAAGAGACAATATGTAATTTAAGGTCTTTAATAAAATAACTTTTAAACGACTGTATAGTGCCAGAACGAAAAAAAAAATGCGTCATTGATAGAATCCCGAATTACTATCGCGAGACGAAGCAAACTTTAGCTCGGCAAAGCCAATCTGTTGACGCACAATAATTAGACTGCTTCTCACTTCGTTCCTCGCAGTCGCAATGACGATATTACAGACAGACACTAACTATTGAATTTTCGTACTATCATTAAAAAACAATCAAAACAAAAATAGTAAATATTAATACAAAGTGACTAATCAGCTCCTAAAGTTTTAATTTCTTATAAATTGATATAAAAATAGTATTATGATTGCTATCAGTAATCATTCATTTTTGTTGAAATAGAATTTTTTACAAAAAAAGATAATCTTTTGTTTGATAAATTGTTTATAAAAATCTATAAAAAAACGAAACCTTTTTTATTTGATTTTTGTATAAAATAAATGTGATTCAAATCCAATTACTTAAATTAAGAGTCCACTCCGAAAAGTCTTAATTTCGAATATCAGTTTTACCCCTCCCGATAG
>JBDRPR010000131.1:0-3826 GCA_043826845.1 Bacteroidota bacterium | reverse complement strand
TCTAAAGAGTGATTATTAAATAATAGGCTTAATTTAAGAAATATAAAATTCTAGTAGAAATTTATATAGAATTAAATATTTTATTTGTTAAGACAGGTCTTTCATGTTTTTTATTTAATGTTAATGTTAAGCGATTAAATCGTATTTATTTTTAGGACTACATTTTTCGGAAATCCTGAAGGGGATAAAAAAATACGACACATATTGTTAAACGGTATTTGTATTGATAGAATAATAAAAATAGTGCCGGATTTAATAGGATTTATTTGTTCGTATTAAATCACATTATTTATATTAAATTCATACAGAATCTGATTTAATAAATTAGCAAGATAATAGCTTTGGTTTTCATATCAGGAAATTTTTTCCAGTCAGAGGTTCAATAGGATTCAGTTATTTTTTCTAATATTGTAATCAAAAATTATTTTCAAATGAAAAGAAAGTTTCTCACTTGTTTTTTTTCCATAATTGTAATTATTTTAAATAGTCAAAATTGGGAACGGTTAAATAATATTGCATTGGATACATTTGGAGCCGGAGATATAAATGCTGCTATCGAATATTGTATAAAGGCAATGGAGTTGACAATCCTTGACAGCAACAAGGCTACTTCAGCTAACAATCTGGGGTATTTATATCAATACTCAAATCAATTTGAAAAGTCATCGGAATACTACAACATTGCATTGGAATTACGGGAAAAATGTTTTGGGAAAGAGAACCCCCGTTATTGTGAATCTTTGAATAATGCTGGTCTGATGTATTATACGGCACGAAAATATGATTTGGCTTTATCGTATATGATGAAATGTGAACCTTTGACTAAAAAGGTTTATGGGGCAAAAAGTTTTGAATATTTTCGTTTGTTGTCGCAAATCGGTACAATATATTTTTCTAAAGGAGATTATTCAAATGCTGCCAATTGGTACCTTGAATCTGTTAATATAGGCAAAGCTGTTGTCGGGGAAAATAATCAATATTATGCACAAAGTCTTAATAGTATTGGAGTCACTTATTTTCAGACTGCAGATTTTGAAAAATCCGAAAAATACTTGGGACAGGCATTAGAAATCAGAAAAAAATTGTCAGGTACAAATAATCTTGATTACGGCCAATCATTAGGTAATCTGGCATTATTATATACTGAAACGGGGAAATACAAAGAAGCTGAAGAGTACAATATATCTTACCTGCATATTATTAATAATAATTTAGGAACAGATAATGCAGAATATGCAAAAACAATGAACAATCTGGCAGAATTATACAGAAAAATGGGCATTTACAAACAATCTGAAAAATATTTTGATATAGCAGTAAAAACACAGGAAGGTATTGAAAATGGAGAAATAATAGATATGGCAAAATATTTAAGTAATATGTCATTACTATACAGCGAAATAAATCAGAACGACAAATCAGAACAATTACGATTAAGAGCTTTCGATATTATAAAAGAAAATATGGCACCAGAGCATCCATACTATGCTATAGCACTAAATAATCTTGCAACATTTTACATCAGGACAAAATCCTATGATAAAGCTGAACAATTGTTAAAAAATGCATTGGATCTATTACAGAAAAATCTTGGAGATAATCATCCTGTATTTGTTAAAGTTTCAATCAATCTTGCTTCGCTATATACATCACAGGGAAAATATCAGGAGGCCAAGGAAATATATAAATCATGTGAGAAAAAATGGAAATTAATCTATGGTAGCAAACATCCGGATTATACTGGTATTTTACTTGATATGGGAATTATTAATGAAAATACTGGTGAAATCGAAAAAGCCACGGAATATTACAATGAAATGCTTCAATGTTTGTATAAAGAAATAAAGTACAACTTTTCATTCCTTTCCGAATCAGAAAAGACAGATTTTATTGAAAAAACGCGAAAAAAATTTGATTATTACAATATGTTCGTTGTTAAACAAAAGAATAATAATCCGGAACTTACATCTATTTCATTCGAAAACAATTGCCTGCTGAAAGGAATGTTGATGAGGTCGGAAAACAAAATGAGAAATGATATTATTTCTTCAGGCGATACATTAATTATTCGTCATTATCAAAACTGGACTGAAGTTCGTACTCAGCTAACAAAGTTATATTCTGCCCAGGCATCTGAACAAAGAGATAAAGATATTGCTGCATATGAGAATTATTCCAATGCTTATGAGAAAGAGTTGAATAAATATTCTCAGGACTTCAATAACTCACATGAAATATTTAAAATCAGTGAACTTCAGAAGCACATGAAAGAAGAGGAGGCAATTATTGATTTCATTTCTATTACGTTTAGTGATAATAAAGTTGTATATTATGCTATTATTTTAAAAAAATCCGACAAATTCCCTGAAATGGTTGAATTATTTGACGAAGATACTTTGACAAACAGGGTTAATCGAAAATCGAATTCTGATTATAACCATATTACTGCTATTTATGGAAGAAATGAAAATTTGAATACAATGTTATATGAAACCATCTGGAAACCACTAAATAATGAAATAGAAAATTTAAAAAATCTGGATATTTCACCAACAGGATTATTGCATAAAATAAATTTTGCCGCAATTGCAAAAGAACAAAATATTTATTTGTCTGATTTGTATGAGATAAATATTTTTAATAATCCTGTAGAAATAGCAAATACCAGGAAATCTTTATCAGAAAAAGATTTAGTTGCAGGAATTTTTGGAGGCATTTATTACAATAATGATAAAACACAAACAGGTTCTGAAGATAATCAGGTATGGAAATATCTTAATGGGACAAAAATTGAAAGTGAGAATATCAGCAAAATTCTTATGGAATCAGGGGTAAAAATATACTATTTTTCAGAGGTTAATGCGTCTGAAGAAAAATTTAAAGATATTGCATCCCAATGTAATATTCTGCATATTACAACCCATGGTTTTTTCTTTCCGGAACCTGAAATTAGTAAAACTGAATCTGAACAAGAAAATTCTGCTCAGGAAAGTCTCGTATTCCGAGGAGGAACAAGAGGATTTGGAGTCTGGAATTTTGTCAGCAATAGCAATCCAATGATGCGCTCAGGTATTGTATTTGCCGGTGCAAATGATGTGTGGAATAAAGAAGAAAAAGGTGTTGGTGATGATGGAGTTCTGACCGCTCAGGAAGTTTTAACAATAGATTTGCAAAAAACGGAACTCGTTGTCCTCTCAGCCTGTGAAACCGGCCTCGGCGATATTAAAGGAAGCGAGGGTGTCTATGGCCTCCAACGTGCCTTTAAAATGGCCGGAGTAAAATACATTATCATGAGTTTATGGCAGGTGCCTGATAAGGAAACGGTTGAGTTCATGGAAGCCTTTTACAAGAAATTACTGAAACTAAAGGATATTCGAAAAGCATTTTTAGAAACACAAAAGGAAATGCGTAAAAAATATGATCCTTATTTCTGGGCAGCCTTTGTATTGATAGAGTAATATATTTTTCATGTGTTTATTTTTTTATTTTTTAAATTATTGTCACATGGAATGCCCTAATAATCATATCGGTTTGTGATAAATTTTTATCATGGGCATTTCATAAAGTAATATTAATATGGGATACTGTAGTAAATTAAAAAATCTATGGTCGAAGAATTATCAGACAAATATTTATATAAAATTTCACTACTGACCGACTAATTTTATTAGATTCTTCGCTTCGCTCTGAATGACACGGCATTTTGAAAGTCAAATGAGAGGGAGTGGGTGATTGGCAGCATAAGGCCACCAATCACCCACTCCCTCTCCGCCTCAAAACCTAAATAACTGTCATTCTGAGCGAAGAGAAACGAAGCGAAGAATCT
>JBDRPR010000130.1:0-2766 GCA_043826845.1 Bacteroidota bacterium | reverse complement strand
TGATAAATTAAAAAAAATATTAGTTTTATAAAAAAATTAAAAACCTATAACTATGCAAGAATTCGCATTTTCTTATATGCTTAATAAGACCAAAGTAAGCATAGATGACAAAACATTAATAGCCAAAATCGGGCCTATTATGAAGAAAGAGATCAGCCTTGAATCGATACAACACTTTTATATTAAAGATTATAAGGATTATAAGGAATTAATAATCCGATATACAAAATCAAACGGAAAAATTGCAAATCAAAAACTTCTTCATGCATATGGCGAGCAAGGAGCTGTTGATTTGGCCAATGCATTGGCTGAAAGGTTTCCTGAAAAAGATTTAAGAGGAGCCGACCCAAAGGAAGCAATGAAATTATTAAAAGCTACGAATTCACAGAAACTTGGATTCTACCTTGCTTTTCTAATAGTTTTTCTCCTTGTTACAGGATTCTTTTTACCTACTTTAATACATTATTTTGATTTCGGACATCAGATTGCCACAGTTGAAGATATAATGGAAGGAAAAAAACTCAGTTCCCGAAATCTTACTATATCAGGATTGGTATTAAATGCAGGAATGTGGGAAGAAAATACTACAACAAAAAATGGTTCTACTAGCAAATCTGAAAATAATTACTTTCCATTAGTTAGTGATAGCTGGGTGGAAGGTGACCCCGTATATGTACTGCTAAAAACAGGGTATATGTCTCAGGATGATGTTGACATTTTTGTCTTTGAAACAGAAAGTTTTAATGGTATTATCAGAGATGTTTTCTGGGAAGGTATTGACGATGAACAGATAGATTTTCTAACTAATGAATATAGCCTGAACTTTTCAAAAGACGCAAAATTATTCGAAGTTACCAATGAAAAATCAGACAAAATCATGTTTTTCGTATATATAGGTATTCTGGGAATTTTTGTTATTATATTTATTGTAATGGGCATAAAACAAAGAAAAATGAGCAAATAATTTCTAAACAATCACAAGAATTACTGCTGACATTTTTTATCTTGATAATTTACATATGACTTCTGAAGGGATATCTGAAAATTATAAATCTGCGCTCAGTATTAATAAGGGAGTAGAACAACCATCCTCAATGAATAATGAAGCAGTAAAAAGATTTAAAAACATAAAGAATAAAGGGCTTAATCTTTCAGATTATCTTAATGGAATCCTATCCGGAGACAGAACTATTATTAGTAAAGCAATAACTTTAATTGAAAGTTCAAAGCCTGAACATCATAAACTCGCTCAGCAAATTGTTGAAAAATGTCTCCCCTATTCAGGAAATTCAGTACGTATAGGTATTACGGGAGTCCCTGGTGTCGGAAAAAGTTCTTTTATTGAATCTTTAGGAAAATCCCTTATACAAAAAGATAATAAAATAGCAGTTCTTGCAATTGATCCCAGTAGTGAAATAAGTAAAGGAAGCATTCTTGGCGATAAGACACGAATGGAATATCTTGCAAATGAAAAAAATGCGTTTATCAGACCTTCCCCTTCATCAGGAACATTAGGAGGAGTTGCAAGAAAGACAAGGGAAACAATCATTCTTTGTGAAGCTGCAGGTTTCAATACAATATTCATTGAAACTGTTGGTGTTGGACAATCTGAGGTTGCGGTTCATTCTATGGTAGATTTCTTTTTGCTGCTTATGCTTGCCGGTGCAGGTGACGAATTACAGGGTATTAAAAGGGGGATTATGGAAATGGCAGATATGGTTGTTATTACAAAAGCCGATGGTGAAAATATTGAAAAAGCCGAATTTGCCAGAAATGAATTTGAAAGAGCATTGCATTTATTCCCGCTTCCACCATCAGGGTTTATTCCAAAAGTAATGACATGTTCAGCTATTTCATTTATAGGAATTGACAAAGTATGGGATGAAATTAAAATTTATATTTCCTCAATAAAAAGAAACAGCTATTTTGAAAAACACAGAATTTATCAATCAAAATTCTGGATGTATGAGACAATAAATGAAGATATTAAAAGCAATTTTTATAGTAACACAAAAATCTCAAAAGAGCTCGAAAAGTATGAAAAAATGATACTTAATAAAGAAATCACTTCATTTATTGCAGCAAAAAAAATATTCAAGAAATATTTGAATTATAAAAAGTAACGATTCAGGCAACCGTTAGGCACTTTTTACTGTCTATATATAAATTTATCTTTTTTGTTTAATTTTTTGTATTTTTATTTGATCAAAATAAAAATAATATTTAACTTGCACATTATGATTAAAAGATCAGATTTAAGCAAATATATTTTATTTATTCTAATAGTTTTCAGTATTAACTTTACATATTCTCAAGCTTATGTTCAGTTTGTTGAAAACAAGAATCAATGGGATAATAAGGTGCTTTTTCGGGCAGACATTCCATCAGGTGCTATGTTCATGGAAAAGAACTGCATTACATTCAATATGTTACGACAGGCAGATATTCACAAATGTAATCATGGTCACGATGAAGAAACTCACCAGCATATAAATGATGAAAAATTTATTGATGCGGCGGTTGCGGCCTTTCTGTCCCTGATGGCTAAATATAAACGTGCACCTGAAAATTAAGTCCGAGATGAATCCATGAGAAGAATATTGCTTTCCGAACCGATCGATGAAATGGGGCTGAAGGTCTTGCAAGGAAAGGCTGAAATTATCGTGAGTCCTGATCCTTCCGGGAAGGCCGTTGGTCTTTTGTTAAAAGATGCAGATGGCCTGATTGTACGAACGGCCACACAGGTGACGTCCGAGATGGTCAGCG
>JBDRPR010000129.1:0-4290 GCA_043826845.1 Bacteroidota bacterium | reverse complement strand
GTTTGTAATTAAAAAAAGACAAACACCTGTAATAATTATATTTATAGTTTTCATCGTTTTTCTTTTTAAATATTAATACCATTTTTTAGTAACGGAAAAGTTTCCGGCTGTATCTTCAATCGTAACAGCATAATAATACATATCTGATTGAAGTGTAGTATATAATCCAAGATAAATTACATTTTGTTCTCTCAGATATGTTAGTCCTGTAGGCAAACCGGTTATATTATCGTACTGAAAACTGTAGTTTAGAATATCTGTCCCGTTTTCAGTAGAACTTACCTGAACATGAATAGTTGATAACTGATTTGTATCTGGAACAGTAACTTTACATACCCTTGTACATAATGGATCAAATACGGCAGTATCAATACTTGTTGTCTCATAATACACCTGATAAGTAAAATCATCAAGTGGATTTTGTGCATTCGCATTATTTATAAAAAATGCAAGCACAATCAACGAAAATGTCAGTTTTTTCATAAATTATTTTTTCAAGTTTTTATACAGAGGTTAATTGTTAAATTATTTTTCAATAATACAAAATAAATCTGGTTTTTGCAAATTTTTGTGGAGGAAAATATCATGAATCAGAAAAAATGTTAATAACACAATATGAAACCCACATGTTAACTAAAGTTTAACACAAAGACGAATGAATAAATATATCAAACAGATAATCAAGATTCTGGATTTGAGATATGTGGGTTCCACCGCTTGAGCGGGGCAGGCTATCCGGCTTTTGAAATTAATATTTATACGGATGAAATAATAAATATGGAGACATATAGAGTTAATAATTTCTGCATTAATATTATATTCTGAATCCACAAGCAAAACGAATAGAATACATCATAATATTGATATTTGCATTATCCAAAGAAATAGACTGTGTGTCTATATTAAATAAAATACCGACATATTGTTTTTCTCCGTTATAACCAATTGCACCACGTAAATTAACTTTAAAAGATGGCTTAATATCAAAACTCTGATTATCAATAAATGTGAAGTTCTGTAGCTGGCTTCCTATTCCCAGAAATCCTGCCATAGAAAAAAACAGTTCATTATGCGTCAGTGTAAAACCGTATCCGGGCGAGAGAGCAATTAAAGTACTGTTTGATTCACGAAGACTGTCAAGTTTTGGATAGGCAAACGCAACACTATCGGGAATAATACCACTTGTTGAAAAAAGTTCACTATTTCTTAACGAAAACATTATAAGAAATGATTCGGCACTTTTTAACTGCCTTTCAGTGTGTCCAAATGCTGCAATAAATGAAAATTTCTTTTTATGAATATAAAACACATTGAAACCCAGAGATCTCAGTCCTAAATTGCTTAATTGAGGATAAGGCAGAGAATCTGTCCAAGCTGAATTAAAATCTGCAGGATTCCTAAGGTAAAAACCTTTATATCTCTGGTAATATGTGTCTATACCAATAATTCTTGTATATAGAGATACCTGCATATCCGTATAATCGGTACTGCCATATTTATCAATAGCAGATTCATCATTAGGCAATTGAACGGATAATCCCAGGATATATTTTTTATAACCACCACTTATTCCTATTGAAGTCCGGGATGAGGGACCATACTGGATATCAGAAATTTTTGGCAGACCGGATTTTGAAATGTCAATAAATGCAAATCTTTGTTGCAGAAACGGTCGGATACTGATTTTTTTATCATGTTTCAATATATAAGGGATAGAATCAAAGAATACAGTATCCTTAACTGAAGAAAAGCATAATGATTGGAAAATGACAATTAATCCGATCAGCAATTTGATTTTAAAGATAGTCTGTTTCATTTGTACTCAAAAGTATTTTACAATCATACTCTTTTGCATTGAAGGTCGTAAAATTAGTTTAATAAGTTCATCTGTTTCATCAAATACCGGATGTGTTCAAATTTCCAAGACTTATAGTAATAATCCGGGCATTTTCGTTATTATTTAATTCAGAAATGCGGGTTGTTACCTGAATGTGTAAATTATAAACATTCAGCTCAGAATCTTTCGACTGTATTTTTCCGATTTTCAGAATATCCGAATTAATGATGCCATGTGTGCGTGAGTTTTCAGTACTGATTATAAGATTTTTTCCTTTTTTGATAAAAGATTTGTCATAATTCTGAAAATCAAAAATATTGGCCACTTCATTTATTGAAAGAATTTGTAAATTTTCGGTTCCATCGGTATTTAACTGAAACCATGCATAAGTCTCCTGATCAATCAGACATCGGTTTAAATCATCTTTTTGTAAAATTCGTGCATTGTTTATTATTGCCCTGCCATAAAAATTATTATCAAAGTAATAAACGGCATCATATGTCATGGCATATCTTAAGCTGATTTCGCCAATTATTTTCCGAAGTTTTGGATATAAATGATATGAATTATATGAGCGTACAATGATTTCAAAATTTATTGCAAAAAGCAATGCGTGCATAGGAGTGTCCAGAATGAGATATCCACCATCACCGGTGCTTAAAAATGCATTATCAAAGTCTCTTTTTTTATTTATTTGAAAAACAAACTGATTATTTTCCAGACAAAATTTTATTGCTGTCTGAAAGAGAATTTTAAAAAGAAAAGGAATCAGAGTTTGTTCAAAATGAGGGTAAGAGCTGTATCTGTAAATGTCAATTCCTAAAACCGATTTGATAGTAAAATTTTCGACATTAACATATTTTTCGAGATCTTTTCGTAAAGTAATCTCATCAGGGACAATATTGATTTTATTATAAAACGATTCATGATCATTTTTGGAAAGAATTTTTGCGATTTTATTAAATTCAATTCCTGTAACTTTCTTTTCCATCACTGATATACATTATTTTTTGTAAATATACTGATTAATTAAAAAGCTCAAATAAAATGCAATATTAAATGATTTCGAATCACAAAAAAAATAAATTTTCAATTATGGTTATTGCTCAGTTTTCCGACTTTTTTCGCAACAAGGCATTAACGACTTAAAAGACAATAGTATAAAATTTTTTGTGTTGATTTTTTTGTCCTTTAGATATTTGGACAAGTTTGTGTAAATAAAAAGGCCGTCTTTTTAAGACAGCCTAATGTCCGGAATTTCCAGATATATTAATTGTCGAGTTTGAATTTTATAGGTATTGTATAATGAACTTTTACATAATCTCCATTATGAAACCCTGGTTTCCAGTCTGGCATTAATTTAACAACTCTTATAGCTTCGGCGTCAAGATAAGGATCAACTCCATTTTTCAACATTACATCTGTTACTTTTCCTTGTTTGTTAATTACAAAATCAATAAAAACTCTTCCACTTATTCCGTTTTCTTTAGCAATTTCAGGATATTTTGTTGCTTTTTTAATCCATTTCAGTAATTCTTCTTCACCCCCTGGAAATTCAGGAAGAATGGATATTTCAAATTGCTCATAGACAGTTTCATCTGGTTCCTTTGAAATAGGCGGATGGAAAGTAAATATTACACTGTCAACAGGTTCGTTGGTAATAAAATTTATTGGTGTTTCAACATCTTTATCGACAGGTTTTAGTTCTGTGGGAATTATTTTGGGTGGCTCAGGTGGTTTTGGTTTTAAGTGTTCAGTGATAGGAGGCAAATAATCTGTTTCATCTGTTGTAAGATTGATATCATCCCAGCCTTCTGAATTAATTGCCTTAGTTGACCACTCGAAAGCGGTAAATACTATTGCCAGTGTGAGAACTAATCCAATCTTAAAAAACACAGATCGTTTATTTTCAAGATTTGCTTTTATAGTTTTTTTTGGTTTCATGGCGATTGATTTTTGAATTATGCAAACAATTCAGAAATCATGCCAAAAAAGCATCTAATAAAGATTAATCAAATAGACAAAAGATTAAGGATTATTGAATAATTAATTTTTTAATTATCTGCGATTTGTCAGAAATAATTTTTACAAGATACACTCCTGTCCCTAAACTCAGGTCATAGTTTCTGCTAAAATTACGGCTTGTGCTTTCTAGTTTTTCTGCAAATATTAATTCTCCGTTTACATCTGTAATTTCAATTTTCACAGTTGATGAAGGATTCAAAACACCAACAATAGAAAATGTTCCATCATTGGGATTTGGTATGATGTCAATCGGACAGGATACAATTTCATCAATATTACTTCCACTTGTGGCTCTGATATTTGAAACAGAACGATCCATTTCAATAGCCGTAAGTTTTGCCTGAGAATAAGGATCACAGGGAGTTGGTTTTATTGCTGCAATCTGATAATACTGAGTTCCGGCAGGAGGATTCTGATCAGTGTAGGTA
>JBDRPR010000128.1:0-29917 GCA_043826845.1 Bacteroidota bacterium | reverse complement strand
CCTGTGCTTTAAATTTAGTATTAGTAATAAAAACTGTTATTATTACGACTATTATCTGTATTATTATTTTTGATTTCATGATTTCTGATCTAATATACTGTTTTAACATATTTTTTTCATTGAATTAAAAGGTTTAAAATTCAATTTTGTAGCTAATATTAGGAATTACAAGCAGGTCCTCAATTTTTTCAATCTTTCCTTCTTCCTCATTAAATTCATATTCCTGAAAATCTTTATGGCATAATGCATTAATAATGTGTAAGGACCAAATACTTGAATGTTCAGGTTTGTTTCTTCTGTAACTAAAAGATAATGAAAGAATAGGTGCATCTTTTAACTTTTGCTCATATGCCCTGTTTATATCTTCAATGATCTCTTTATGATTCATGGTTTCATTGACATTTATCGGAACAATTCTGTCGCCTCCCATATAACTCATTCGAAAGTTGACATTCAACAGATTTTTATTATCCCTGCCGATCTTCCATTCTTTTCCATATAGAATGTTAAAAACATAATTCTTATTGTATTTTGTATTTCTTTCTATATTATCACCACCTTTATATTTTGAATCAAAAAGAGAGGCTGTGAACAGATAATAATAACCATTACTTAGATATCTCTCTAATGTTAAATCAAACCCGATATTTTTACCTGTACCTTTATTTATCAGAGAATCATTAAAATTCCATATGTCAGTCATGTTTATTGTTGATAAATAGCTGTTTGGAACAACAGGGATATCATATAAATGCTGGTAGTAAGGTTCAATTTTTATATTTAGATTTTCTTTTATCTGGAATTCGTATCCAAATACATAGTGATGTGCTTTAGCGAAATCAAGATTTTTATTAGGCAGGACTATTCCATTTGCAGTAACCTGTTCTATAAGATACAAGTGTATTATTTCCAGTTGACTGTGCAGTCCATATGCGAAAGAAATTGTCTGATGTGGTGAAAATTTCCAGCGCAATCCAATTCGAGGTTCAATTGTATAATTATCATTTAACGCAAAATACTGCGAGTGTACACCAGCATTTAATACCAGTTTGTCTGAAAAATTAATTTTAGATTGTGAGTAAAACTGGATCAGATTACTGCCTCCTCTTTCAGACACATATGACACTAATGGATCACCATACTCCGCAGCGTTTTTCAAATCTATATCGTACATTAATCTGTTTATAATATAGCCTGTCCTGTTTGTATGCTTCGAATTGAATTTATGATTTAAGAATCCGGAAAATGAATATTTCCATCTATAGTCATCTAAAGTTCTTTTTGGCATCAGGTTTAAGTCATCATCATAACGTTTTTGTGACCAGACAAAACTATTCTCTGTTAAAGCAATTGTTGATTTGAAATATGTACGGGAGTTAATAATTTTGTTATAATTTAATCCTGTAGCAAACATGGTCAATATAGTGATGTATTCTTTTCTGTCATTGCTGTTTTCCCATTTTGTTGAATCACTCAATGGTTCTTTCCCTTGATAATCATAGGCTCCAATTCCCCAAAAAGAAAAAACTCCTACTTTTGTTG
This sequence comes from Bacteroidota bacterium, assembly GCA_043826845.1. Taxonomy (GTDB): domain Bacteria; phylum Bacteroidota; class Bacteroidia; order Bacteroidales; family CAYTAU01; genus JBDRPR01. The sequence continues at coordinate 28,375 of JBDRPR010000128.1, read as the reverse complement.
GAAAGTTGAATTTAAAAGACAAATCCTGATACGTTAATTTCCCCATTTCCTTTGGTAAAATTGGAGAGAGAAGCCCAAGGGTCGAATACCTGTAATTAAACAGATATGTAGAGCGTTTACCTTTCCTGAAAGGACCTTCAGATGCAAAATCAATTCCAATAAAGCTGGCTTGAAATGTATGCTCTCTTTTATCCACATTTCCATTGCGAAGATTGATATCAAATACTCCTGCCAGAGCATTTCCGTATTCTGCCGGAAAAGCCCCTGTAAAAAAATCAGAAGAAGCCATAGTGTTACTGCTTAATGCCGTTACAGCACCACCTCCAAGTGAGATATAATCGGCAAAATGGTTTGGATTGGGAATTTGAACCCCTTCCATTTTCCATAATAATCCCTTAGGAGAATTGCCTCTGATTATAATCCCGTTGTTACCTACATTATATGCTACACCTGCATATGATGAAACAAGTCTTGCAGGGTCATCAAATCCTCCGGCATATCTGTTTGCTTCTTCTATACTGATCTGTTTTGCACTTAATGTTGTCATGGAGTTTATTGCATTGCTTTTATTTGAATGTGCTTCGACAACAACTTGTTCAAGCTCATTAACAGATTCTTTTAATTCGATATTTAATACAACTTCCTTCCCACTGCCTACAATAATTTCTCTTATATAGTAGGATTGATAACCAATGTAGCTCACCAGAAGATTATATCTTCCAACTGTAACGGAATCAATTTTAAATCTTCCTTCCGAATCCGTTATTGTTCCTGTTATCGGATTTGTTTCCAGTATTATGATTGATGCACCATATAAGGGATTGTTTGATTCAATATCATATACAACCCCTTTTATGGTCTGAGTGATTTTCTGAGCGTTGATAGTAACAGATGAAACTAAAGATATTGCTAATATCAAATAGAACAGATTGATGGATCTTCCTGTCATGCTTTTTAGTTTTATAAAGAAGCTAAATCAGAATCTGACACCACAAGAAAATCCCGGGTACATTTTTACATTCGTATGGTTTCGTGTTCTGTCATAAGACGACCAGGAAACTAATGATGTTGTGGTTAACATACCTTCATTATAATAAGTATCGGAAACATGTATGTTCCATGCCGGGCCTGCAAAAATTGTAATATATTCATTTAGCCTGTAATTTGCAGTGAGGTTGACTTTATTAAGCAGATTTAATCTGTTTGTCCACCATGCATCATGATTTACATGATATGAAATAATATCGAAATTCAATTTTATTTTCTCATGAACATAAAACATTGTTCCTAATCCATAACCCCATCCCCAGGCAATTTCATTATTATGCAGTCTTGCACCAACAGAAATAATATTATAAAATCTCTCTGTTCCGGTTTTAAAGTTTGCCACACCATAAAATGTTTCATTCCCGCTAATTTCAAATGCCCTGTATCCTTTTTTAACAATGCTTAAAAATCCAAGAACTATTCCGTCTTCGACAGTATCACATACATTTATAAATCCAATTTGTGCTCCGGTAAGTTTTTTAGTGTAGTTATAAAATCCACTTATCTGAACACCTTTCAGATCACCAGCATTTATGTTTGAAAAACCGGCTATCTGAATACCTTTTGCGTTGTCTTTATTAATATTTGAGAATCCTGCTATTTGTGCACCAGTTGATATTGACTTTGAGTAATTACTAAAACCTGCAAGTTGGAGGCCTGTAGTACTACCATTTACAATATTTGAAAAACCGGCTATCTGGGCACCAGTTACACTGTCTGTAACAATATTTGAAAAGCCTGCTATTTGCAATCCTTTCACATTTTTTTTGTTTATGTTTGAAAAACCAGATATTTGACAACCATCTGTATTCCCAAATGCGGTATTTCCAAATCCGCCAATTTGCAATCCTGTAATATCTCCGTTAATTATATTATAAAAACCTCCAATTTCCAGACCTTCAACACCTCCTGAATACCCGGCAATCATATTCAATGAAAAATTGTTGGCCACTTTTCCTGATTCCATTCCGTTTGTACCTAGAGGAGATATAAAACTTATCTGAACCGGACGTACAATGTTGTTGCTATTTCCAAAATCAGTCTGCGAATAAGCACTGAGGCTTAAAATTGTCATCAGAATGATTATGATAATTAAATTTGTTGTTTTCATCTTTTATGTCATTTTTATATTAATTATTATTAATTACACTCCCCGAGCCAGTTATCCTGGTGTTGACAGACGGGATTCCAATGTAATAAACATTCCCGCTACCTGAAATGTCAACATCTAATAAATCATTTGCAAATACATAAATATTCCCGCTGCCTGATATATCAGAATGACAGTTATATTGTTCAAGATTATATGATCTTATTTTACCTGATCCACTAATTTTAAAATTAGATTCATCTGAAGTTCCTGCTAATGTCATATCACCGGAACCTGCAATATGAGCATCAATACTGCCTGCATCAATCTGGCAATTAATATTTCCGGATCCGCTGATGTCAAGTTCGAGAAAGCCGGTATTAGCTCCTTCAATATTTATATTGCCTGACCCTGATAATGACACATGTGATAATGAACCTGTGTGCAGGTATATGTTTACAGGTTTGGTATTATGCAGATTTCTGTTTTTCTCTGTTTTAATTGTCAATTTGTTCCCGTTTATTTCTGTACTTATATAGGGAACAAGATTTTCTTCAGCCTCGACAATTATACTATTTATGCTGTCCTGTGTAACAAATACATTAAAATCATCACATGATTTAATTTCATCAAAGGACGAAACTGATCTTGCTTCATTTACAACATGCCCGTTTCCTTTTATTCCTGTATGAAAAGGGTCGCGACATGATATTGCAGATGTAAATATTACTACGAATATAAAACTAAGTGTTTTCATTTTTTTTAAGTTTAATTATTAATTATGTTTTCATGATTAAGACAACTCATAAGATAAACTCCCCTACTCAGTTGTAAATATTTTAATATTTTCCGTGTATCAGGCAGAAAAACAGCAGGAAAAATCGTTATAGATTTATAGAAATATTATTTTGGGATGGAACTGATCAGGTATTTTTACTGACAATAAACCTTAAAGCAATGTTAAAACCCAGCCAGAGCTGAGCTCTGTTTTTGCCAAAATTCCATTCATAAAATGCATTTTCTGCAATGGCAGAAGTAAAAAGACCAGTTTCAGTGTCGGTAACTGCAGAAACATGAAAATTCAGGGCTGGTCCTGAGATCAAAGAAAACCGTTTCATTATCTTCAGTTCGATTGAGCTACTTAATCGGTTTAACAAGTTTAGTTCATCCTCCCAGAGTTTTGTTTCATTTACAGCGGTTGATAATAATTCCGTATGCAATGCAAATGTTTTATTTAATTTGGATATCGTGCCAATACCTATTCCAACATTCCACCTTTTTGTGTCAGATGGATCAACGCCAAAGTTGTAAATATTATAGAATTTTTTTATTCCTGAACGATAGGATATATTGGCAGAAAAAATTTCATTTCCTGAAAGATCCACAGAGCGGTAACCTTTTTTAATATGATTCAGGAAACCGATAGATATACCTGTTGTTGTATCACAGATGTTTAGAAATCCTATCTGGCATGCTTCGACTTTTCTGGCATAATTCAAAAATCCCGCAATTTGAAATCCTCTTTTTATATCGTTTGTGAAATTTGCAAATCCTGCAATTTGAAATCCTTTTACATTTTTGCAATAATTATAAAAACCTCCGATTTGAAGAAGAACCACATCTTGTTTCGTTGTATTTGCAAATCCTGCAATTTGTACTCCTTCAACATCTTTAGTTGTATGATTATAAAAGCCTGCAATCTGAACACCATTCATTTTCCCTCTTAGAAGATTTGTAAAACCTGCTATTTGAACTCCGGTAATTGTATCATTCACAACATTATTAAATCCGGCAATCTGAACTCCTGATATTGAGCCTGTATTTATATTAAAAAACCCTGCGATCTGAACTCCATTGGTTTTTTTTCCCACAATATTACCAAATCCGGCAACCTGAAAACCTTTTACATAGCTTCTGTCAATATTTAAAACTCCTCCTATTTCCATTCCTTCAACTCCATCAGAAAAACCTGCTATTACATTTAAGGATGCATAATTAACTGTCGCTCCGTTAACTGAAGTATGAGTGCCGGGAAATGGCAGAAAAGATACCTGTCCGATTCTTTTCTCATACAGAACAAGGTTGTTAGAATGAGATAAAGCTTCAGGAGGTACGACCCAATTCACTATTATTTGATTATCAAATTGATTTGGTATTGGAGCAATTTCTTTTGCCGGCATTTTTTCAATAGATTTTGCCTTTGGTCTTAAGGGCATATCTATTTTTTTTATCTCTGATGGTCTGATAATTATTACTGTATCCAGATAACCTCTTTTACAATATGTAAGTCCACGGAACTCTTTATTTGCAGGAATTGAAATGGAATAATAACCTATTGAGTCTGTTATGCTTGTTGTCTTTCCGTCAATATCATATATGGTTGCACTCCTGATTATTTTGCCTGTTGATGAATCAATTATATAGCCGGAAATAATATATTCGATATCTTTCGTTTCTTTGTTTTTTATCCTGTTCTTTCCCAATAACACGACATGATTACCAACAACTTCATATTTAATGTTTTTATCCAGAATTTCGTTTAATACTGCTTCTACTGATGAGTTTTTTGCATTTATAGAAACAATTTTATCGTTATCAATTATTGATGAATTATATGAAAAGTTGAAATTTCCTTTTTCTCCAATAAGGATCAATGCATTTTGAATAGTGATATTTGAGACATTAAGACTTATTGATTTATTAAGAGGAGTCTGCTGTGCAGAAGTTTTTGTGAAAGAAAAAAGCAACGCAATAATAGCAATTAATCGAATATATAATTTGAAACTAACAACCTTCTCCATTTAATGTATATGTTTTTTCTTCTTGGTGTATTACTTCCAGATTAAACGAAGTTGCTATTACATTTAATATTTCATCAATTGTTTCGTTTCTAAAAGTCGCATTTAGCCTGCAATAATTTAAATCATTGTTTTGTAGATCAATTTTTACATTAAAATAATCCTGAAGTAATTCTATTACTTTCACCAATTCTGTTTCTTCAAAAATTAATGTTCTGTTGACCCAGAATAATTCATTATCATCTACCTCTGTAATTTTTTCAATCTGATTGGTTTCTTTATTAAAAACTCCTTTTTCATCAGCATATAATACAACTGATAATGTATCATTTGTCTTTTCGTCAATTGAGAAAAGCATAACAACACCTGTTTTAACAAATACTTCAACTTCTTTTGAATTTGCAAATGATTTAAGGTTGAAAGATGTTCCAAGTACCCAGATATTAGCATTTTCAGAGTGAATAATAAATGGTTTTTCTTTATTCGATTCTATCTCAAAAAAGGCTTCACCTTCAAATTCAACCTCTCTTGTCTTTCCTTTAAATTTTTCCGGATATACAAGTTTGGAGTTTTTGTTTAGGCTGACTTTAGATCCGTCAGGAAGGGTTTCATTAACAACAGAGTTTAAACTTATTAATGTTTGTTTTTCTGCTTCTTGTGTTGAGAGCTTTATTATTGCCCATACCCCAAATACAATAATTAATACTGCTGCTATTCTGAGAAATGTTTTGGACAATTTCGTAAAACCTTTTTTCCCATGATCCGGACTGATATTTTTTTGATCAGCCTTATCAATTTTATTGGATAACTTACTCCATGCTAAATCAGTATCTACAACAACCGGTCTGACCTTAAGCTTGCCACTTTCTGTCCAGACTTTTTCAAGCTCATTCAAACAGGCAACATTATTGTCTGATAATGATAACCAATCTTCAACTTTTTGAACTAGCTGATCGTCGGCTTCCTTTGCCAGATAAGCCATTAAATGTTCATCGCTGATATTTTTATTATCTCTGGTCATTTATTTTTCTATTCATATGACAATTTAAAAACAATTTACCCCTATTATACTATCAATTGTCTTGTTTCAATTTATATAATTATTTAGTGCAATTATTAGTAAAATTATTATTGTAAGATAATCAGAAAGATTTTCTCTCATGTATTTAATCGCTTTACCCATCTGATTTTCTACAGTTTTCACTGAAATATTTAACATTTCTGCAATTTCACGGTACTTTAATCCATCATATCTGCTTAAAATAAAAATTTTCCTTCTTTCAGGAGGTAGTTTCTCAATTGTTTCAGCTATTTTTTTCTCTAATTCTGTTAACAATATTTCCTCATCAAAATTGGATTCTTCGTAAGATATTTCTCTTTTATGGTGCTCTTTATACTCCTCTCGGATGTTTATATGTTTCAAGATATTAAGAGAACTATTTCTTACAGATCTGTACAAGTATGATTGTATAGATGAAGTTATCTCAAGATTTTCTCTTTTATTCCATAGCTTAAAAAATACATCCTGAACAATCTCTTCAGAATCAGCAATATCATTAATATATTTATTAGCATAAGCACATAAATTGCTGTAGTTAGCCCGAAATAATTCTTCAAACTCCTCTTTTGTACTGATTTTTATATTTTGATGTTGCTTATCCAAAAAAAACTATTTCATTTTGATCTTAAAAAATATGAATTTCAAACCTACATAAATTTTCTAAAATATACACAAGTCAAATGAAAATTTATGTTGATCTCTCAAACCGATAAAATAATAATTGTTCATAACAGAGGAAACATACATTAAAGTTTAAAAATTAACCAAACTATTTTTTACAATGACTAAATCGACTTATATTTGAAAAAAAATTAAAAAAGTAGTGAGTTCATTTCTCAAAAAAAATGTCTAAATTGCAAATAGTTAAATAACGATTTTATATGAGCGAGGTTGATAAGAGACATATTTTAAACACTTTCGCACTTCTGTTGGGAGTAATTGTATTTGGAACATCAGGTTTTATGTTGATTGAAGGTTTCTCTTTTATCAATGCATTTTTCATGACCATAATTTCCGTATCAACTGTTGGATTTGAAACAGTTGAGCCACTTTCTGATATGGGGAAAATTTTTACTGCATTTCTGATAATACTCAGTCTTGGTACTTTTGCATATGGTGTTTCAACCTTTACCCGGTATATATTAAGTGGTGTTTTTAGAAATTTTTATAAACAATCTAAAATGAAAAAAAGAATCAGTAAACTAAGCAACCATATCATTGTCTGTGGTTACGGTCGTGTAGGAAAACAATCTGCTCTTGAACTTCTGGAGAACAAGGAAAAAGTAGTTATTATTGATAATCAGATTTCAAATATTGAGGAGATACAACAGATCCCTGAATTGATGTATATACTTGGCGATGCTACTCAGGATGAAGTGCTTTCCGAAGCACTTATCAACGATGCAAAAGCTTTGATTACAACTTTTCCAAACGATGCAGACAATCTCTTCATTGTTCTTACAGCCAAACAGATGAATCCGAAGTTGAAAATTATAAGCAGAGCATACGATGTACATTCTGACATAAAGTTAAAACGTGCAGGAGCAAATAATGTAATTATGCCCGACAAAGTCGGGGGACAAAGAATGGCAAAACTAGTATCTCAGCCTGATGTTGTTGAATTTATTGAACACATACTTTTACAGACAAATCGCGATGTTTTTCTTGAAGAACTTACATGCAACAAGCTTGCAACCTGTTTTGTAAACAAATCTATACGTGAACTTGATATTAGAAATGTTTCAGGAGCAAATATTGTCGGGGTCCGGCAAAAGAAAGGAAACTATATCATCAACCCATCACCTGATATAATGCTAACACAAGAAGATAAAATATTTGTTTTGGGGAATCTTGAGCAAATTGATAAACTAAAACAGATTCTGCTTTCGGGAACAAATTGATAGTGTTGATTTAAACAACAAAAAAAAGGGATTATTTCATGATCCCTGGTTGGGATACCGTCAATTCTGAATCAATCTTCACTTCGTTCGTCTTGTTTTAATTTTCCTACAGAACTTTGCAAATAAATTTGCAGTTCTTCCGGAAGCGGGATTATTTCATGATCCCTGGTGGGGATACCGTCAATTCTGAATCAATCCTCACTTCGTTCGTCTTGTTTTAATTTTCCTACAGAACTTTGCAAATAAATTTGCAATTCTTCCGGAAAAACAAAAAGCTCCTTTCGGAGCTTTGATTCAGAATTGCGGAGGGAGGGGGATTCGAACCCCCGATCCGCGGTAAGGCGGACAACGGTTTTCGAGACCGCCGCATTCGACCACTCTGCCATCCCTCCTTTATAATTGACAAAGATATAAAGTTAAATAATACTTTGATTCAACTAATCGGTGTAATAATGAAACCCTATAAAAGAGTGACAGAATTTAATTCCGGGTAATGAAATTCCTTTGTAGTTTCAGGAGAATTTCTGTTTTCCTCTTTATTTTTGAACTTTGCTACAGTATAAGCATCCATTTTATTTTCATTATAAGGCACATAAAGTTCTTTCAGAAGATCATGATGATTATGCATAATATTATTATTCAACCATTTCATAGCATTTTCCTTATCAAGAATCACAGGCATTCGTGGTTCTTTTGTTTTGGGATTGTTATGAATTTTCTGCATTAATGCATTTGCTTTTGTAGTTACTATTGCAACAGTCTGATACATTTCGCCCGTTTCAATAAATGTCCAGTTATCAAAAATACCCGCAATAAGCATCGGGTCACCTGATTTTAAAAAAATATGATATGGATAAGCATTATTGTTATAATGATGATATTCATAAAATGCATCAGCTGGAATAACACATCGGTTTGTTTTTGCAGGATTTCGAAATGCAGGTTTTTGGAAAAGAGATTCACTTCTTGCATTTATTGTCTGATTTCGGATCTTTTTTGCCTCTTCAAAATCCTTTACCCAAAAAGGGATCAACCCCCAGAAGAAAAAATTAAGTTTTAGTTTTTCATCTTTTGTAAAAACAGGAATAGAAGGATGTTCAAATCCTGTAACAAAATATTTTGCCTTTTCATCAAAATTTACCAGTTCCAACTCTTTTTCCAGTTCTCTTATTTCCTCATCAGAGATACCAAATAATCTTGCGTATTTAATTTTTTTCTCAGTAAGATATTTCAAATTGTAACACATAGACTAATGATTTTACAGTAAAACATATTTCGTATAAAATTAAGCAGAATATTGTAAATAAAGATACTAAATCGAAATAAAAATTCATTTTTTCATACCGGTTTAAAAATTGTATCTTTGTCCACACTTGAAAGGATATTTAATTATTTAAAAAACATATTTTGAAAGAGTATTCTTTAAGACAAAATAAACTGGGCAGGTTAATTCAAAGGGAATTAAGCAATATATTTCTTGCAGGTTGTAACGGACTGGTAACCGGATCTCTGATCTCAGTTACGGTTGTCAGGATGAGTCCTGATTTAACACTTGCAAAAGTATATTTAAGTATATTTTCCAAAACAGCAAAAGAGGATGTTCTCGAAAACATTAGAGCCAATCATAAACAAATCAGACATTTGCTTGCACAAAGAATAAAAAATCAGGTTAAAAAAATTCCTGAAGTTGCTTTTTTCCCTGATGATTCTCTTGATTATTATGATAACATAAATAATCTTTTAAAAAAGGATTAGAAGTGATAAAATACATAATAAAAATTGTTACCCGTTATATTCCAAGACACCACCTGCATAAGGTAAGCCATTTTTTTCTAAGAATTTTATCGGTTTTTTACAGAGGGAAAAAATTTGAAGACCCTATTAACAGAATAAGATATCGGAAACTTTTACCATATGGTCGATTAAATAGCCGTAAAAATGCTTTGGCTCCTGATTCAATGTCGCTTGAACGACATCGTTTGTTGTGGCTGTTTCTTAATGAAAAGACCAACTTATTTTCCGAAAAATTGAAATTTCTGCATGTTGCCCCTGAATATTGCTTTATTAAGCGGTTTAAAGCATTAGAAAATCTTGATTATGTTACTGCCGATCTGAATTCTCCTTGGGCAGACGTGAAAATGGACATTCAGAATATTCCTTTTGATGATAATAGTTTTGATGTAATTATGTGTAATCATGTACTGGAGCATGTTGAGAATGACAAAAAAGCCGTGAGTGAATTTTATAGGGTAATGAAACCCGGAGGCTGGGGAATTTTTCAGGTTCCGATAGATATTACAAAAGAGATTACTTTTGAGGACAAATCAATTGTCAGTGCTAAGGACAGGGAAAAAAATTACTGGCAAAGTGACCATTTGAGATTATATGGCAATGACTATGGGAAATTTTTATCTTCACTGGGTTTTAAAGTAACTGAAGATGATTTTGTAAAAAAAATGGATTCTGAAATGGTCAACCGATATGCTTTACCAAAGGATGAAATTATTTACTTCTGTAAAAAACAATAATTAATTTACTTTAATCTTGAATTTTGCCTTTTTCATAGCCAAGCGATATTTAGTTTCAAAAAAAACTACCAATGTTATTAATCTGATATCATTAATTACAGTTATTGGGGTGGCCGTCGGGACAATGTCATTAATAGTGATTTTATCCGTTTTTAATGGATTGGAAAGTTTTGTAAAATCTCGTTTTAACTCCTTTGATCCTGACATTAAAATCATTGCATCATCTGGCAAATCATTTTCTTCATTTGATGAAAATATCGAAAAATTAAAAAACGGAAAGGATATTCTTTATTATACAGAGGTAATTGAAGAGAATGCCTTAATAAAATACAAAGAAGTTTATCACCCGTTTGTTATAAAAGGAGTTGAATCTGATTTTAAAAAAATGGCATCCATTGAGGAGATGATGCTGGAAGGTGATTTTCTGTTGTATTTCGATTCAATTCCAGTATCTGTTATCGGTAGCGGAGTAGCCGGCTTTTTATCGGTTCAACTTGATTTTTCTGATCCTCTTACTATTTATATGCCTAAAAGTTCAGCAAAAGCACAAAATATTAATGCAGATCCTACGCAGGCATTCAGAATTATGTCTATTTATCCTGTTGGTGTTTTTAGCATTGATCAGGAAGTTGATGATTATATTATTGTGCCTATTCAATTCGCAAAAAAATTATTAAATTATAAAGATAAAATTACTGCCATTGAAATATCACTTAAAGAAGAAGTTAGCGTTGATAAATTTAAGAAGAAAATAAAAAAACTTCTTGGCAAAAATTATCTTGTAAAAGACAGGTATGAGCAAAAAGAATTCATTTACAAAATTATGAAATCAGAAAAACTGATTATTTTTCTGATCCTTACGTTTATACTTATTATCGCATCTTTTAATATTATTGGGTCATTGACAATGCTGATTCTGGATAAGAAAGAAGACATTTCCACGCTGAGAAGCATGGGTGCAAATTTAAAAGTGATCAAACGCATATTCTGGTTCGAAGGATGGATGATTTCTATCTGCGGTGCATTAATCGGGCTGGGGCTTGGTGCTATGCTTTGTTTTCTGCAGACTGAATTTGAATTTGTAAAATTGCAAGGTGAAGCTGATCGGTTATTTATTACGGCCTATCCTGTTGAAATGCAGATATGGGATTTTATATATGTTTTGTTTACTGTAATATTTATTGGTTTTTTTGCCTCATGGTATCCTGTCAGATATATTACCCGAAAATATTTGATTTTACAATAGGGAAAAATTATTTTTAAGGTAGGAAAACTAGTTGCTTACATTATTCAAAAAGGTATTGAAACTGATAGGGCAATGAAAATCGCAGATGAAATTTCAAAGAAATATTGATAGTTGAATGAAAAAAATGTTATGTTTCAATAATAAAAATAGTCAGGATAATTAATAAAATAGTATTGTCACTACTCGTTATTCAGTATAATTTCTTCATCTCCACGCTTTATAATAATTCCGCTTTTATTAAGTTTTGAAAATTGATCTGAAGATCCGATTATTTTAAATTCCGTCCTCCTGTTTTTCTGTCTTCCTTCCGGATTGTCAGATCCATCCTCATTTATATTACTTGCAACTGGCAAAACTTCTCCGTATCCTTTTGCGATTAAGCGATTTGTTTCAATCCCATGCCCAATAAGATAATTTACAACACTTTCTGCCCGTTTTTGAGATAAATTCAGATTGTATTTTTCTTCTCCTTTACTATCAGTATGTGAACTTAATTCAACAATAAGTTTTGGATTTTCAAGCAATATTTTTAGTAATGTCGTGTCAATAGTTGCCCGAGCTTCAGTCGTAAGATTTGATTTGTCGTATTCATAATAAATGTTTTCCAGAACAATGGCTTCAAATGGAATTCGTTTTAATTCAAGAATCCGATAGAGGGTGTCGGAATTTGTAATGTTTTTTGTTGTCAAATTGACTTGGTTATTAAAATATCCATCGCATTCAGCCACTATTTTATAATCATTACCTTGTTCAATATCAAAAAAGAAGTCAGCATTATTTTCGACTTTCTTACGTTTTATCAAGAAAGTTTCTTCTTTCCCATCATTAAATTCAACTAGAAACAAAGAAATAACAGCTTCATTTAGTTTTAGAGTGTCGTCTTTAAGTAGTAGATAAATATTGTTGTTAGGATTTTGCAAAGAATCATTATTGCTAAGGTTTTCGACAAACTGACGTAATGTATCCAATTTATTTATATCAATTTTCTCATAAGCAAAACCTTCAATACCAATATGAATAAATTCAGTCCATCTGAATTCATAAATATCATCGCAACAAGTCGGATTTCTTAAAGCAACGCCACCCTCTCTGTTTGATACAAAAAAACCTCTTTCCCTGTCTTTGCTGACAGTGAAATAAATATCATCTGTACTTGAATTTAATGGATATCCAATATTGATTGCTTCAGACCACTGACTTAATTCTCCGGTAGATTTCAAAATATCAAAACCTCCTAATCCTGGAAATCCATTTGAACTATAATACATTCTTCTGGTTTCCAAATCATAGTATGGAGACATTTCATCTCCAATTGTATTGATTTTTGAGCCTGCATTTTTCGGAGTTTTATACTGGTTGTTTTTTTTATCCCATAGTGTGAACCAGATGTCTAAGCCTCCTTTTCCATTAGGCTTGTCGGAAACATAATACAATACCTCCTGATTTTTAGTTGATTCGAGGCCAACAGTTGGTTGAGTACTTGTATATTTTGGATCATTTACAGGAGCGGGTAATTTTTCGGGTTCTTGCCATTTCCCGTTTGAGTATCTACTAACATATATTTGGCTGATCACTTTATTCTGCCAGTTTTTTTCAGATCTCGTAAAATAAAAAGTGCATTCGTCAGGAGAAAATGCACCATTTCCAGAATTATATTCAGGATTATTAATGTTCTTGTCAAATTCCCCTGTAGTTTTCCAGTTGCTTCCAACGCGTTTTGCTTTATAAAACTTCCTGACAGGCATTTTATTAATTGTATCATTAGGATCAAAATATTCAATATCATCGGCTTTCAATGAAGCATAAATCATTGTTTCTTTATCAATTGATATTGGGGAAAAATCTATATGAGCTTTATTTACAGAAGTATCAAGATGAGTAATCAGAATTTTTAATGATGAATCCATCAACATAGGAGAAATTTTACAACCTTCAACATCAATTTTATATTGTTTGGAGAAAATTTTCGATTCAGGCAATGACTTAAGTTTTTTTCTGAATTTTTCAAGATTTTCAAGGGATTCTGTATAGTTCCCATCCATCTTTAGCATAATAGCATAATAATATAATGCTTTTGGAAATTTTTTCTCATTTGCCTGATATACTTTTTTATATAAATCAGCAGCTTTTTTATAATCGCGTGATAACCTGTACAAGTCAGCTAGATCATAGGCAGCTTGTTGGTTTTCAGGTTTAGCCTGAGTATATACTTCGTAATAGTCAATTGCAGAATATATATCTCCAACTCTTATTGCGTTGTCTGCGAATTTTTTAACTTTCCAGGGAGACATTCTTATAACATCATCTCCGGTCTGACAAAATCCGGTAAATGAAAACAAAATAAACAGTGCTAATATTTTAATTTTAATATCTGTCACAGGGGATACTTATTTTTTGTAATAATGTACTAGCGCCTATATAAATAATACTGATTTCAAATGCTCCTTTCTTATTGGTAACTACTTTTAATGGTGAGATATTAAAATCGTATGAGAATCCAATATCAAAATTATAAATCTCAATTCCAACTACTCCAATAAATGCATCAAGTTTTGTGTTTAATCCGTCCCTAAACATTGTCCCAAAATATATAGAATGAAGTTTTATGGAATTTTCATTAAATTTTACCCCGATATTAGTGCCTAGTAAAAATTCAGTTGCTTGTGTATGACGCATGTATAAGAGATGGGGTTTCAGATAAAAAAGTTTTGTTATATCATATGTTCCTCCACCATATATAGATAACCGCAACGGCAGACGGTTTTTATCGGGTAAAAAAGTTTCTTTCGGAAAATTTATATGAAAAGCAGAAATTCCGACTATGGGTTCGAAATCTTTATATTTTCGGCTCCATGCAACACCCAGATTCAAATCAAAATATGAAAGATTTTCATCAAGATTTGTTTCATTATTTGATAATTGACTGTTAAAATATCCCGTTGTCATATCAAATTGTCCGGGGAAAGTTAATTCATCTGTGCCAAAACTTTTAAGTACAAAACCGGGTTGAATTCCAAAATGAAAATTGTTTCGGTTAATTGTTTTATGATATGCCCCTGATAAATATATTTTATTAACAGTCAGGGATGCTGCCCCTGAATTGTCATTAACAACATAAATACCTGCACTGATTTTTTCGTTATAAATATGAAAAACCTGATCATAACCCACAGAAATAGTTCTGAATGGAACGGATAATGCCCTCCACTGGTTTCGGTAATTATTCATAAACCTCCAATCACCTTTATAATTTCCGGTCTGATATGGAGATAATGACAGAGGAGACGCCCAAAATTGAGAAAAATGAATATCTTGTGCAAAGAACTCTTGCACAGGCAAAAGAATAATAAAAAACAGGCTTATTTGTAAAAATTTCCTCATCTTATTTAAGACAAATATAGTATTTTTGTATGAATCATATTAAAAGAAAGAAAACATTTTTTGTTATTTCTACTATAAAATTCTTATTTTTGTTACAAATCATTATATATCTGTATGAATATTTTTGTTAAAATATCAATGATAATCTATTTATTATCTTTTGTTTCTACTCGTCTGAACTCTCAGCTGACAGCAAATTTCAGTACAAATACAAATGAGGGTTGTGGTTTTCAGGATATAATATTTACTGATTTATCTACAGGTGGTGCAACTAGTTGGCAATGGGATTTTGGTAATGGGGCGAATTCAATTATGCAAAATCCGGTGATAAATTATTCTAGTCCGGGGACATATACTGTTCAATTGATTGTCTCAAACGGATCAACCTACGATACTCTTACATTGATTGATCTAATTACTATTTATGAACTGCCAACAGCATTATTTTCAGGAGACCTTTTATCGGGGTGCGTTCCGCTGACTGTTAATTTTTCTGACTTATCAACTCCCGGTGATGCTCCGATTACCAGTTGGGAATGGATATTTGGGGATGGAGGGTATAGTTTAATTCAGGATCCCACATATACTTATACTACAGCAGGTTCTTCTGCTTTCACCGTTCAGCTGAATATTCAGGATACAAATTCCTGTATGGCCACTTATATAATTCCTTCATATATTTTCGTTTCCGAAATTCCAGATATTCAAATTTCCTCAGATATACAAAGTTATTGTAGCGGAGATATTGATATTCATTTTTATGATTCGTCCGTGGTCGTTGGAAACATTATTAGCTGGCTATGGGATTTCGGTGACGGAACTACAAGTACACTACAGAACCCAATCCATAACTATAATAGCCTTGGAGTATTTGATATTATCCTTACTGTTGAAAATCAATATGGTTGTTCAAATACAGATACATTTCCCGCTTATATTCAGCTAAGTGAGGTCATTGCTTCATTTACAATTACAGAAGGTGATACCTTATGCTTAAATCAACCTGCACAATTTAATAATAATTCCGGTATCTTTTGCAGTTGGGATTTTGGTGATTTAGTATTGAGCACTCTTGATAATCCTACCCATGCTTATACTTCTCCCGGAAATTATATTGTCACTCTGATCGCTGCTCCGGGAGATGCCTGTGCCGATACAACTTCTCAATTGGTTTATGTTGAAGAAGTAATTTCAAATTTCACATCTTCGCCCACTACTTCCTGTATGCCTATAACTGTTGATTATGTTGCAGATCAATATCCGAACATTGCCTCTTATGTCTGGCACTTTGGTGATGGAAGTACTGCTACCGGACCAACTGCGTCAAATTTGTTTTCTGCTGAAGGAAATTATTCTGATACTTTGATTGTTACATCTCTAAATGGTTGTGTACAAACTTTTGTAATTCCAGATAATGTGATAATAGAATTTCCTGTCGCAAATTTTAGTGCCACGCCAACAAAAGGTTGTGCTCCCCTTGAAGTTGATTTTAATGATTTGAGTACTTCTGTCGAATCAATAACCGGATGGCAATGGACATTTCCTAGTGGAATTCCTGCCTCAAGCAATTTGCAGAATCCTGCCAATATTATTTTTAATACTGCCGGAGAATATAACGTGCAACTAGAAATTACCACAAGTCCATCAGGATGTACAGACACATATATTTTTGAAATACAGGTGGGCTCTCATCAGATCCCCGATTTTACCGTTTCTCGTGATACATTGTGTGCTGACGATACACTGTCATTTTTAAATTTATCAGTTGATACAAATCTGATTGATACTTATAATTGGGGTTTTTCTCAGGAATTCAATCCATCAGATTATTTTGTTTATGATGACGGAGTATGTTCTGATACAGGGTTTTGCGAGGTGCAGCTTATTACTGAGTATAACGGATGTTATGATACATTGACGGTTGATTCGGCTATTTATGTCTATGGCCCTATTATAAGATCAATTACTTCTGATTTCAGTTGCGATACACCTATGACATGGACCTATACAGGTGATATCGTTGACGCTGAATTCTGGGAATGGGATTTCGGAGATGGAACAGTAATCAGCAATTCTACTGATAACCCTATTACATATACATATACAGTCTCTGGGGATTACTGGGTAAAACTTACTGCAGAGAATACTTCGCATGGTTGTGATTTTAAAGATAGCATCCAGGTAAAAATTCGCAATCAGATTGCGGCTTTGAATGCTCCGGACACTGTTTGTGTCGGGGCCTCTCATGTTTATGATGCATGGATTTCACAGGATGAAGCATATTTTTATTTTAATTTTGGGAATGGTTATATAATTAATTTTAACGGCTTTGGTGCACCAACAAATATTTATACTGCTCCGGGCAACTATACGGTTTTGCTGGTTGTGAGAGACATTAATGGCTGTTTGGATTCTTTGTACCATAATGTTTTCGCCACGCAGCCTGTTGCTGGATTTTTTGCAGATACATTAATTGGTTGTTCACCATTTCTGGTTAATTTTACTGATACAAGTTTTGGTGAAATTCCTATTCAATCATGGAACTGGACATTTGGTGATGGAGGAATTTCAAATCAGGCAAATATTGATCATTTGTATCTTAATCCTGGATTGTTTAATGTTTCATTAACGGTTACAGATTCAACCGGTTGCATTAGTACGGCAACGCATTTTAATTATATTCATACTATTGCTGTTTATGCTGGCTTTTCTGTTTTTGATTCAACATTATGTAAGAATACTTCTGTCCAATTTCTTGCAAATACTGACAGTTCGTATAATTATTACTGGGATTTTGAAGAAGGAGTAGCTTCAACCATCATTCCTGATCCCTGGGTATTTTTTTCTGATACCGGATTAAATAATATTCAATTAATTGTTGAACATAATATTTATGGTTGCAGGGACACATTACTTTATACTGATCTTATTGACGTCAGAGACATAGTTGTGGATTTATTGCTCTTGCAGGATTCTTTTGATTGTTATCTTGCAACAATCAATTCATCTGTTTTACAAAATCTTACGGGAGACATATATTCTCCTGTTTGGGAATGGAGTTTTGGAGATGGAGGAAGTTCAAACATTCAACATCCAGCTTATCAATACAGTATGCCCGGAGATTATATTATTTCACTCCTTGCTACATTAACTGCTCCTTTTGGTTGTACAGATGCCGACTCTGTCTTTATTCATCTGGATGGACCATATGCCGAGCTTGGAGATATTGATACAGTAGCTTGTGTTGGAGAAGATGTTTCTTTCTATTTTATTAATGATATGAATGTTGAAACAGCTACCTGGGTTTTTGGAGACGGTGGTTACTCAAATAATTTTACCACTGATTATGCATATTTGCAAACTGCCAGCCAAGTATATTCTCTCAATATTTCTGTATCAGGGTGTAATGTGCCTCCATTACTTGGCAATATTCAGATTATTGATGTTTTATCTGCTTTTAGTGTGAGCGATACCACTGATTGTACTCCATTATCAATTGATTTTATAAATAATTCGATCGCAAGTCCTTTAAGTCCATTAAATTATGACTGGAATTTCGGTGATGGACAATCATCTGTATTTTATCTTCCCGGAACTCATACATATTATAATAGTGGAACATTCCCTCAGAATTATAATATTCAACTTATTGTAAATGACAGCATATATGGTTGCAGAGATACTTCTTCAATAAGTATTCTGGTTAATCCATATCCTGTTGTTACCATAAATCCCGATACTTTTATTTGCCACGGAGAGCAGGTTAATCTTTTTGCTACTGGTGGGATAATATATTTATGGTCACCCTCTGACTATCTTAATAATGATAATATTTCTTCTCCTGTCTCAACTCCTGATTCAAACATTACCTATTACATAACTGTAACTGATGCGAATAATTGTTCAAGTACTGCTAATGTTTTTATTCAGGTACAACAGGAACCTAATGTTACCTACAGTCCTGATACATCAATTATTATTGGTGAATCGGTTCCTCTTTTTATTTATAGTGATCAAAACAATATCGATTATGTTTGGGCTCCTAATTATGAAATAACCTGTTTAACCTGCTTAGACCCTATTGCAACGCCCTTACAAACAACCGAATATTTTGTTGTTTATGAAGATAGTGCCGGATGCTTTAGTCCCAAAGTTTATATTGTGGTTACTGTTATCGAAGAATACACTTTGGATGTTCCAACGGCTTTCACACCTGATGGTGATGGGATCAATGATGCTGTTTATGTTCGGGGGTGGGGAATAAAAGAGTTAATTGAATTCAAAATATTTAACCGATGGGGACAACAAATCTTTATAACTGATGATTTGAAACAAGGCTGGGACGGAACCTATAATGGTAAATTACAAAATATTGATACTTATGCGTACTATGCAAAAGTAAAATTGTACAACAATCAGGAAATGGAAAAAAGCGGAACAATCAACCTGCTAAGATAAACGAGTCCATATTATTAGTTAACCTGATATTCAAAATTCAGATAGAAAAATTGTTTTACACCTATGTTGTTACAGGTGGGTTCCCAATGCTGATAATTTGCCGCTATCCTGATGTTTTTTAGAGGAGAATATTGTATTCCTGTAATTAATGCTTGTCCGTTTTTTGAAATATTCCAACGATAATCCATATTCTGCAACTGATTTGAATTCAGATAATCATATCTGCCGAAAAGTTGCCATTTTTCTGAAAAATTAATATTGCAATATGTTGAAAATCCATATATATTTTGATTATTGGAATAGTCGTAATTTTTTTGAAGACTTGATTCTATTCCAAGTGATGCATATTGTTTATATGCATAACCAATAAAGCCTGAAAAAGTGGAAATTGCGGTTGCTTTTTCAGAATAATCACAATATAATCTGCCGGTCAATCCTTCTTTATTAAGATATGAGATTCCCATAGCTACTTTGTATGTTTCATCACCTTGTAATTTTGTATATCCTTCACTATTCATAACCACAAAATCAATACAGATTTTTTCTACTGGTTTATAAAAAATGCCGGATCCAATATCTGCAGAAGTTCCAAAACCATATTCTTCCTGATAAGATCGTGTTATATAGCGATGTCCCCAGAAATTTTCCTGTAGCTTGAATTGTGTTAATTCAATAATCCCGAAATTCCACATTATTTTTTTTGCTTCATAGCATAAAGATGCGGTTTTAAAATATGCATATCGCCGGAGATTTGAACCTTCCCCTCCGTCATTCGGATCTCCCATGTCAATTTTCAACTCAGTTGAAAAATTTTCACTTAACTGATATTTGTATCCGAAATATGCTCTGGTGATTTCAAATCCAGAGTTGTTTTCATTATCATTCAGTGATGTATGATAATTGCTGAAAATTTTTGTCTGAATTTTTCCAATAGAAGAAAACACATTCTTTGTGCTGTCAGAATTATTATTTGACAAACAATACAAACTTATCGAGGACAGAAAAAAAAAGCTTAATAAAGTTTTCATGTTTATTAATAGTATATATGTAATTTATAATAAGTTAACAAGCATTATACATAGAATTATCAAATGTTTGAATTTATCACTTATTTTTTAGAGAAATCAATAAAATCACGATGAGATTTTAACAGATTAATTCCAAATAAAAGCATGTTTTTTGTTTCATGGTATATTCCAAGATACAGCATGCTGTTTTTTGTTCCTACCTCATTATTTTTAATACGTTTAATCTGTTTTTTACGAAAATTTTCTATTTTTTCAATCAATTGATCTCTGGTGGCTAATATTTCTTCTAAAGTTTTGAAATTTCTCTCATTGATTGTTTTCACGATTATTCTGATAAGATTAACTGTATCTGTTTTAATCTCAGTAAGATCAACTATCTGAGAAGGATTCATTGCTTTATGATTATTATCTAAATGTACAAAACTCGGATTAGTAATATATGTAAGACAATGAGCTGTTTCTCGAAGATAATCCAACACTTGCACATAATATGGACCTGTTTCTATAGAACCTTCTTTTAGTTTATGAATTGTAATGGGAATATTATTTTTTAGTCTTTTTGTCTCACTATTTATTTCTTTAACTCTTTTTGTAAGATCTTTTAGCTTTTTTCGGTCCTCTTCAATTAATGCATCAATTGATTGTTCATATATTTGAGCAACATTATTAATGATTTTTGTTACATTTTCGGTACAATTAGTAATAATTTCAGGATTCTGCAATTCATCTGAAAGAATGATAATATCCTCAGTTTTTTCTTCACGTTTTTTATGTAATTTATGTGTTCTGAATATTATGAATGCCGCTAATAAAACAAGAAGTCCTATTGCAATTATTCCTCCCCAGCTAATAATCAGAGCAACAATGAAAGCAATAGTAAATGCTGAAAATGCTGTAAAAAACCATCCTCCAATAACAGACAAGACTCCTGTTATTCTGTAAACAGCACTGTCTCTGTCCCATGCGCGATCTGAAAGTGATGTTCCCATCGCTACCATAAAAGTCACATAAGTAGTAGAAAGAGGCAGTTTTAAAGATGTCCCGATTGCAATTAGTATGCTTGCAACAACTAAATTTACGGAGGCTCTTACCATGTCAAATGAAGAATTTTCACCATCTGTATCTTTTGCACTCAGGTTAGGATGTTGTTCAAACCTTTTATCTATTGCAAGTCTGACTTTTTCGGGAGTGACTTTATACATCCCTTGTCCAACAGTTTTCGAGGCTCTTATAATTGAACGAGCAAAAAGCGAAGACCCAAATCTTTCATCCCCTTCTCCTTGCCTGCTAAGATTGATGGATGTTTTAATTACAGTCTTTGCTTTTTTTGATAACCACAAAGTCGCAACCATTATCAAACCTGCAATTAAAAGCAAATAGGTATCAGTACTTACTTTCCCTGAAAGAGATTCCATTGATAATAAGTTAGGATCAGCACCGGGGTTTGCTATAAATGTCTTAAATGATTCGACTCCTGCAAGCGGTACACCGATAAAATTCACAAGATCGTTCCCTGCAAAAGCCATAGCCAAAGCAAATGTCCCAAATAAAACAACGAATGTTAATATCTTGAATTTGAAAATCATGTATAAAAGCTGGAGTAAAATTGACCATCCGATTAAACTGCCGATTATAATAGTAGCTGTATGACTTTCAATCCATTTAAGAGTATCTTCAGACATGAAAGAAGAGCCTTTTGCTCCTTTCATGAGCATAAAATAAGTAATAGCTGTTATCGCAATAGAACCCCAAAGTGCTCCAAAATATTTCATCTTTGCTTTATAATTGAAAGTAAATACAAGTCTAGTAAAGAACTGTATCAGAGCACCAATACTAAAAGAAATCACCACAGAAACCAGTATCCCGGAAAATATTGCAAGGGCTTTAGCTGTATTTATATATTCATATAACTGTAATGCATTTGGATCTCTGTATATTTTTATTAATGCTACTGCTACTGCAGCACCCAGTAATTCTGATACTACTGAAACCGTGGTAGAGGTGGGAAGGCCAAATGTGTTGAACAAGTCAAGTATTATTACATCAGTGATCATTACTGCTAGAAATATGACCATAATTTCAGAAAAATAGAAATATTCGGGATGAAATATTCCAGTTCTGGCGACTTCCATCATACCATTTGAAAAAGTAACTCCAACTAAAATGCCTAAAGCTGCAATAATCATTATTATTCTGAATGGGGCTGCTTTTGCACCAACCGCAGAATTTAGAAAATTTACAGCGTCATTTGTAACTCCAACTATCAAATCTGATATTGCTAAGGCGAAGAGTATCACGACAATAATTAAATATACGTTTTCCATTTTATATTAGTTTATTTCAAACTAAAATTAGATACATAAATTGTAAGGGATATTTCTTAAAAGTTAACTCTATGTTAAATTATTGTTAAGCTGTGATGTGAAATTTTTCTTTACTTTAATGCTTTAATATTATTAAATTTATGTAGGTTTGATAAAAATTATTTTAAAAATGAAATCTTTTTCTTCAAAACAATTAGCTATAATAATCTCTCTGATAACTTCGGCTATTTCTGGATTATTTATTGGATTTTCATTTTATGTAGATGAATCTGACAAATGGAAATTCATTATATTATTGTGCCTTTCGGTATTTGTAATAATTTATATAATTGTCTATTTTTTCCTGCAAAGGTTTATAATTGAAAAAATCACACCGATTTATAAAACTATTCACAGTTTCAATTTAAGCGATGGTGTATTAAATGATAATTTCGATGACAAAGACATTCTTTCAATCGTCAAAGATGATGTTGTTGAGTGGATTAAGAAAAAAACGCAGGAAATAACTGAATTAAAACAAACTGAAAAATACCGTAAAGAATTTCTAGGAAACGTCTCTCATGAATTAAAAACCCCGATTTTTAATATTCAGGGTTATATACTAACATTGTTAGATGGAGGACTTTATGACGCAACCATAAATAAAAACTATTTGCAAAGAACTGAAAAAAGTATCGATCGGCTTATATCTATAGTTGAAGACCTTGAGGCAATTTCCAGACACGAAGTAGGTGAACTTGAATTGAAATTTGAAATTTTTAACATAGCACAACTTGTTCTTGAAGTTTTCGATAATCAGGAAATAAGGGCATCAAAAAGAAATATTCAGTTGAAATTGAATTCAAATACCGAAAAACAAGTCATGGTTTGTGCAGATAAACAACAAATTTTTCAGGTAATGAATAATTTTGTGTCCAATTCTATAAAATATGGAAATGATAACGGATTAACTACCGTTAGTTTCTATGACATGGATAAAAACTGGTTAATAGAAGTTGAAGATAATGGATTGGGAATCCCAGAAAATTCCATTCCCAGATTATTTGAAAGATTTTACAGGGTTGACAAAAGCAGGAGCAGTGAACAGGGAGGTACAGGACTGGGTCTTGCAATTGTTAAACACATTATTGAGGCACATAATCAATCAATTGGGGTCAAGAGCCAACTTGGCAAAGGATCTTCTTTTACTTTTACTTTGATGAAAGCAAAAAAATAATTCGTATTTTTAGCATTAAATAACCATGGATAGCTCAAATTATAAAATATTATTAGTTGATGATGAGCCTGATATAATTGAGTTTTTAAGTTATAATTTACGCAAGGAAGGTTATAAAGTCATTAGTTCATCAAATGGTAAAGATGCAATTAAAATTATTAATGAGGAAAAACCACATTTGGTACTACTTGATGTAATGATGCCTGTAATGGACGGAATCGAAACATGCGAGGAAATAAGAAAAGATCCCGAGCAAAAAAATGTAGTTATTGCTTTTCTAACTGCAAGAGGTGAAGATTATTCTCAAATAGCAGGATTTGAAGCAGGTGCTGATGATTACATTACAAAACCTATAAAGCCGAAATTGCTGATAAGCAGGGTAAAAGCATTGTTAAAAAGATCAGGTTGCAACAATATTATTACTGATTCTGAAAAGATAATTTTTGATGATCTGATTATTGACAAAGAACGATATATCATTTCTAAAGCAGGTAAAGAAATAATATTACCAAAAAAGGAATTCGAATTGTTAATATTATTGACTTCCAGACCAGATATAGTATTTACTCGCGATGATATTTATAAGCAGGTTTGGGGAAATGATGTGATAGTTGGCGATAGAACTATTGACGTTCATATCAGAAAACTTAGAGAAAAGCTGGGAGAAAACCACATAGTTACAATAAAAGGAGTAGGATACAAATTTGTAAAATAATTAATTATGGCTGACACAATAAATGTTTTAACTGATTCAACAACAATTATTACCGATTCCATCCCTTATACATTATCGGTTGCGGTAAATCAAATTCCGGATACTGCAATGTCTCTTGAAAACACAATTTCAGAAACTTTTGATATGGCAGGGAAATCACTTGGTATTGATAAATTACTCGATTTTGGTTATGAAAAAGTAATCACTTTCGGAACAAGATTGATTCTGGCAATTATTGTCCTTCTTATAGGTTTATATGTAATTAAATTATTAGTTAAAGCTTTTAAAAAAATTCTTATAAAAAGAAATGTTGATGAATCTTTGCAACCATTTTTTAAAGGCCTTGTCTCAATTGGTTTGAAAATTATGCTGATAGTTAGTGTGATGGGAATGGTTGGAATTGAGATGACTTCTTTTATTGCAGTTCTCGGCGCTGCCGGTCTGGCATTTGGTATGGCACTTTCAGGCACTTTACAGAATTTTGCAGGAGGAGTTATTTTATTGATATTTAAACCTTTTAAAGCTGGTGATTATGTTGAGACTCAGGGATATTCAGGGTTGGTTAAAGAAGTCAGGATATTTAATACAATAATTGTAACTTTTGATAATAAAACTGTTATTATTCCCAACGGAGGACTCAGCTCAAGTTCAATGATCAATTACACTGCAGAACCATTAAGAAGAGTTGACTGGACTATTTCAACAGCTTATGGAGGAGATGTTGATAAAGCTAAAAAGATTATTAGTGATTTACTTGAAAAAGATGATAAAGTTCTGAAGGATCCCAAGCATTTTATTTTACTTGGTTCATTGGCTGAGAGTTCAGTTGATCTCTATGTCCGTGCATGGGTGAAAACAAGTGATTATTGGGATGTTTTATTTAATCTGAATGAAAATGTGTACAGGGAATTTAATGAACAGGGAGTGAGTTTCCCATTCCCGCAAATGGATGTTCATCTGCATGATGTGAAAAAATAATGTTGATTATTTGTTTTTTAATTAATTACAATCTTTGTTTCAAGTTTTGTTCCTTTATTGCCAAGCACTTTAACAGAATACACTCCTCTTGTGTAATCAGATGCATCTAAACACACCTGATTGATTTTTATGTTTCCTTTTATCTTTACTATTCTACCTTGAAGGTCAGAAAGAATCAGCATACATTCTTCTCCTTCAAAACTTTCAAAAGAGATGTTGGCAGTTTTATTAAAGGGGTTGGGGGCAATCTTAATTTCACCGTTTTTTTTCTTTATATTCTTTACACTTACCTGAACATCAAAAAGATCATCTAGATAGTACCTTGTTGAATCCTGCTGATAAGCCGGAGACCCACTCCTGTAAACAGTTATATCCACATATCTTTCTTCGGGAACAAACTGCATAAACTGAATATTGCCCGACCCTGAATTAGAATAATCGCGCATAACAGACCAGTTTTTCTGAACAGAAATATTAATTCCTGTATCCACCCCATAAACAGCACCTAAATATCGCGAACAGTAATGTTGAAGATTGTTTCTTTTTATCGCATAATTTGCTGCATATAAATTATCTCCGGGAATACTGTCTTTGTAGCTGTTATCTCTGAATTCCATAAGAGGTGCCAAAGGAGCTATTTCTGCAACAATAGCAATTAAACTGTCTTCTACGGCAACTGAAGCAGCTACTCCTGTAATAATATACCCATCGGCATAACCCTGATTGTTAGACGAAACTGCATCACGAATATCAGTACAATCATGAAATCCGTCATTGTTATAGTCAGATATTTCCAGTGATTTTCTGATAGTAAACCAAACAGGCTCATATGCCTGATTCATTTGAGCGTTCTGCCCTGTGAAATCTGATAGCATATGTTGAAAGGCTCCAAGTCCTGAATTACTGACTCCTGATAATGCACTGATCTGTCCTGCAAAACCTATCATTACCCATGGTTGTTCATCAATTTCTGATGGAATATGAGCCACCATGACCTGATTATTAATTATTGCTGGATAAACACCCCAGTCAAGATGCCTTGAAATAACAGATTTTCCATTCAATGGAGTGTTTATTGTGGCATCTCCCCAACTCATAAGGCTGGAACAGCCGTTGCTCATATCAATGTCTTTTAGTCCCGGAAATCCTTCAAGATCAAGAAATGAATTGGCAACAAGTATATCGAGATAATTCACACCCGTTGTATCAATTCCTGCATCTGCCATACCGTCTATCACGCCTTGAGCTTCAGAAACATATATGTTATCAATTTGAATATGTACGCCGTCGGCAATAATTGATTTTGCAATTGGCATATAACTGCCTATCTGTGGTAACAGGTAGTTTGTGTACAGATCAAGAATTTCATTTGCAAGAAGATAGCCTTGTGCATAACCTCTTTCATAATGGTTTCCCCAGACCTGAACAACTTTAAGATTATCAATATCAGACAGAATAACTCCATTAACATTTTGTGCATATATTCCTGTTATTGAGACAATCAGCAACCATGCAGAAATCAAAAAAAGCTTCATTGTAAAAATTTTTAGATTGTATTTTCAAAAATAGTGTAAAAATATTACAAAACCAAAATAAATACAGAAATGTGTATCTGTCAATGCCGAAACTCCATATGTCCGTTGTTGATCATACCATTTATAGAATAATATTTGTACGTAATAAGGAAGAATTATACCGGATGGTTGCCTGACTTTCGCATTGCTTACCAGACCATACCTGACGGAACCTCCCTTGAAAACCTACAAAAACAGAATGATGCTGCCCTTCACCCTGATTAGTTTTGATAAAAGTGCGAAGGCCTGGTTCAATAGCGGGTCATGCGTTGCGTGAATTGTACAAGCAGATGAATTCTAAATCAGCGAATAGCAAAACGGCATCGATGGGTTTTAGAATTTTCAAAGAATAACATATTATTTCTATAAAAAAATTTGCAAAAGCCGGATTTATTTTGTATTATTGAAAAACAATTTAACACTTAACCTCAGAATAAAAACTTAAAAAATTAATTTATGAAATGCCCATGATAAAAATTTATCACAAACCGATATGATTATTAGGGCATTCCATGTGACAATAATTTAAAAAATAAAAAAATAAACACATGAAAAAACTGACATTTTCATTGATTGTGGTTGCATTTTTTATCAATAATGCAAAATCACAAAATCCACTTGATGGTTTTACTTATCAGGTGTATTACGAGACAACAAGTATTGATACTGCCGTATTTGACCCATTATGTACAAGGGTTTGTAAAGTTACTGTGCCGGACACAATCCAGTTATCAGCAATTCATGTAAATGTAGGTTCCATTGAAAACGGAGCTGATGTACTGGATTACAGTTTTCAGTACGATAATATAACCGGTCTGCCTGCAGGGCTGACATATCTGAGGGAACAAAATGTAATTTATCTCGGATTATATACTACCCTTCAGTCTGACATGTATTATTATGCTGTTACGATTGAAGATACAGCCGGAAACTTTTCCGTTACTAAAAAATGGTATTAATATTTAAAAAGAAAAACGATGAAAACTATAAATATAATTATTACAGGTGTTTGTCTTTTTTTAATTACAAAC
>JBDRPR010000127.1:0-2366 GCA_043826845.1 Bacteroidota bacterium | reverse complement strand
ATCCGGTATTTTATAAAAATATGCGAAGACATTACTGCAATCAAAGAGGAAGAGGAGAATCTGAGGCGGACACGCGATAAAGCCATTGAATCTGCTGATCTGAAAAACAGGTTTCTTGCCAATATGAGCCATGAAATAAGGGCACCGCTGAATGCCATTATCGGGTTTTCTGAGATGATCGCGAATAGAGAATTGTCAGCAGAGAAGAAAAAAGAGTTTGTCAGGATAATTACAGGTAATGGAAACAACCTGATTAAGATTATTGATGATATTATTGATATCGCACAAATTGAGGCAAATCAACTGAAGATACAACTTGAACCAAGGTACCCGTCTGTTCTGATCAGGGAACTGAAGGCAATATATGACGTTCAGAAATTGTCCATTAATAAAAGGCACATCCGGATAATTGAATCAATTCCTGCAGATACTGAAAACCTTCAAATTATGAATGATTGTGTCAGAATGCAGCAAATAATGAACAACCTGATAAGCAATGCATTGAAATATACCGAGAATGGAAGTATCTGCATAGGATATGAAATGAAGGAAACAATGATTGAGTTCTTTGTCAGGGACACAGGAATTGGTATTGCAAAAGAAAACCATGACCTGATCTTTGAATATTATACCAGAAAACCCGGGCCTCTGGAAGAGAAAAGTTCCGGGACAGGACTCGGACTTGCTATTTCAAAAGGCCTGGTGCATTTGCTTGGCGGTGAGATCAGACTAAAATCTGAACCCGGGAAAGGCACAGAATTCCGGTTTACAATACCGATACGGGAAGTTAATGGTGAAAAGGTCCCTGTTGAAAATGCTGACTGTAATATTGGCAGGACGTATGAGGATAAAACCATTCTTGTTGTTGAGGATGTTGACTATAATTATGAGTTGATCGAGATGATGCTTGAAGATCTGAAGGCCAAAATACTGTGGGCAAAAAACGGGAGGGAGGCACTGCAGATTTTCAGGGAAAACCCGGTTGACCTTGTGCTTATGGATATCAACCTCCCCGATGTTAATGGCATTGATACAACCAAAGAGATCCATAAAATCAATGCAGAAATTCCGGTTATTGCTGAAACCGCCTACGCGTTCACGGATGAACTAAAAAAAATCATGGAAGCCGGTTTTGTGGACATTATTGTGAAACCCATCGTGACGGATAAACTGGTTTACCTGGTGAAAAAATACCTGCGTTAGAACCAGGGACTGTAATGAAAACCAATCAATGAAAGTTGTGCTGAACGCACTTTAAAACGGCATATTGCGGTAAGTTTGCAATAAGATAATGGTTTCTTTTAGAAGCTTGTTTTTAACAAATGACTTTGAACTACTGTCAATAAGTTCCCCGAGTCCATCAAGAATTTTTAAATCTGAATGGGATTTAAGCACTGCAATACATTGGCCCAGATATTCTAATATCCCCGTATTCATGCGACTTTCAATAATCTTTTTGTTCGCTGAAATCCTTTTTTCCAGAAAAAAATGGACGTCAAAAATATCACGATTTGCAAGAACATTTCTATCCGTCAGGGCACATAATTTATGTGCAAACATGTCGGCCATAGTCATAACTTTCATGTTTATTCCGAGAAAGTTCTTAACTTCATAACTGTCACCAAAATCTCTTTCTGATATCTCGACCTTCATGTTCCGTTCATTTTCCCCATAATCCAGAACGAGAATAATCCCATAATGCTTTTTAGCTTCATCCCTGATTTTCCCATATTTTAAAAGAATTTTTTTGACTTTTTCATAAACAAATTTTCCTTTGGAAGGATCAATCAGGTTAAAATCAAGATCAACTGAAAACCTTGGGAGATCATAAAACAATAATAATGCAGTACCCCCTTTAAATCCTAATAGAAGAGATAATTCAGTATCTGAATATATTTCCCGTAGTATTTGCACAAGAAAATATTTATGCCTGTTAATGTCAAACATTTTTTAATATTTTTAGAACTCTGTTATTCAGTGTATTTGAATTATATATTTTTAAAAGTGATTTAATTATCTTTTGGTCAAGAATCCCGGGATTATCAAAATAATATTCCTTCATTAAATAAATAGTATCCAGAAAAGCCCTTTCAGGGCATGCGATATTAATCCCGGTATTATCCCTGAGAATTCCTGTAGTATTTAGTAAAACAGGATATCTGATTTTTCGAAGTGATAAAAAAATATTACTATTATTGCCTTCAAAATCAATACTTCTGGTAAGATAACTCACCAATGTTATTTTTTCGCTGTATTGAAATATGACACCTGCTTTTTGAAGTACGTATTCGAGAGATATATAGGAAGGTTTGTAAATTTTACATGCCAGTTCCTCAGAATTGAAATTGTCTTTTACATAAATACCT
>JBDRPR010000126.1:0-6653 GCA_043826845.1 Bacteroidota bacterium | reverse complement strand
GCTAGCGTTCGACTGAGCGTTCGACTGAGCTCACACCGAAATATAGTGAATCATAACACAAAGCTATTACATTTTTCTTCTCAGCACCTTAAAAAAAAAATTTACCGATTTTATCATATATACTGGTTTAAAAAAAATAATTTACCTTTACTAAAAAAATGAGTAAAAAAATTTAATCATTCAATATTATGAAAACATTAAACCTGATACCTTTTATTTTATTAGTGGTCTTTGTGTTAAAAGTTAATTCACAGAATAATGTCGGATTTGGCACAACCACTCCTGATGCATCCGCATTATTAGATCTTACTGCAACTGATAAAGGTCTTCTGATACCCAGAGTAACTCTTAACAATGCAAGTTTGCCTGCTCCGGTCACTGCTCCTGCTGAAGGATTGTTGATTTACAATTATAATGGATCTGAGGCTCATGGTTTTTGGTACTGGGATGGTTCACAATGGATGCAGGTTGGAAGCGGTTCGTCAGGATGTGCAACACTTGATGATTCCTATAACTGTGGTGGAAATGGAGTTGGAAGAATAATAAATGCCAATTTTGGTGCAGTTCAAATAAACCTTTCATCAATTACCGGAGGAACTGAGGGACTTGCTGCTTTTTCCACTTGCGGTGCTTCAGGAACTCCCACTTCTGCGATTTATGCTGAAAACAGTTCATATGGAGGTGGAATATATGCTGTTACCAACAATTCTGCAAACGCATTTAATACGATAGAAGCCTCAAGTAACAGTAATAATCAATACACTTCTGCTATTGCCGGATACTATGACGGAACCGGTCAGGGTGTTGGTGTTTATGGAAGCGTATATAATGCCGGATCCAGCGGATATGCTGGAGTACTAGTCGTAAACAACAGAACTAATGGCGGATGGGGGGTTGAAGGAAGCGGTTATAATGGCTCTGTGGGTTTCTCGGCACAAGTTGATGGTTTTGGTATATATGGTGGAAATACAAATACTTCAACTAATGTAAATGATGATTGCGTAGGGGTTTGTGGTGATGGAAAGTACGGTGTTTGGGGACAGACTTCGTGGGGAATAGCCGGGACATTCGGACTAAATACAAAAACAACAGGAGGTTGGGGCGTTGAAGGAAACGGATTTAACGGAACAATAGGACTTACTACTTTCGGGCAGGGTTATGGTATTTATGGAGAAAATATGGATCCTGGTGTTATATATAATAATATCGGGGTTGCTGGCCTTGGATGGGTTGGAGTATGGGGAGAAACAAATGATTTTTCTACAGGATATGGTGTATACGCAAACGGTGATTTTGCCAGTACTGGTGCAAAATCATTTATGATTGATCATCCTTCAGACCCTGAAAATAAATTTTTAAAACATTTTAGTGCTGAGTCTCCTGAAATTTTAAATATTTACAGAGGAACAACAGTATTAAATTCTAATGGTGAAGCCATAGTTGAACTTCCTGATTATTTCGAAGCAATAAATAAAAATTTCTCATATCAGTTAACTCCGGTTGGGGCATCTGCTCCCGGTCTTTTTATTAAACAGGAAATTTCAAATGGGAAATTTCTGATTTCAGGTGGCCAACCAAATTTGAAAGTATGTTGGACTGTTTATTCAGAAAGAAATGATGCATACCTTCAAAAATACCCGGAGAAAAGGAATGTTGAAATTGACAAACGAGATGGTGCAAAAGGCAACTATTTAATGCCAGGACTATACAATCAACCTGATTCTAAAAAAATATTTCAGCCACTTGACACAAATATGAAAAAAGCTCAGGAAAAACTGAAACCTGGAGATTATTCAAATCCTGCAAGAATGAAAAAAGTTAATCAATAAACAGAAAAATATGAATACGAAAATAAATATTTTCATTCTTATTTTTCTCTGTTTTGGAGTTTTGCCTTCAATTGCACAGATATTTTATAATAATGGTGTGGCAATTCAGATAAATAGCTCAATTGATGTTCAGATTAATGGCAGCATAGAAAATGCAAACAGTGGAAATTTAAGCAATGATGGCAATCTATACGTAACCGGAAATATTACCAACAACGCTTTATTAGGTGGAAATGGCAATAGTTATCTTCTGGGTGATTGGATAAATAACAATAACTTTAACCCAGGTATGAGTCACATCTATCTTAATGGTGGGAATCAGTATATCTCCGGAACAGTATCTTCAACATTTTACAATCTGGAACTCTTAGGAACAGATGTAAAAAACCTTCAGATCAACACCAGCGTAAATAATGTTCTTGCTTTAAATGACAGAGAACTTGCTACAGGTAATTATGTTATGAATGTTTTATCACCCGGAATTAATGCGGTAACCAGAACTTCCGGATTTGTAAGCTCAACAGGAAACGGAAATCTGAACAGGGCTACTGCAAACAGTGCCGCTTATCTTTTCCCTGTAGGATCCAGCACAGGAACCTTGCGTTACAGACCTGTTGAAATTTCTCCAGTAAATGCATCAGTAAATACCTATTCTGTTCGTTTTGTCAATAATCTGGCTACATCTGATGGCTATGATATTTCCCTGACTGATACAAACACTTGTATGCTTAACCCTGATTTCTATCACAGGATTAACCGTACCTCAGGAACTTCGGCTGCGGGGCTTGCAATTTTCTATGATGAGATTGCAGACGGGCTTTGGGATGGTCTCGCTCACTGGATGACAACTCCTTCTAATTTATGGCTGGATGCAGGAAATATTACACAAACATCTGGCACACCCTTGAACAATAATTTTGTAGCTAATTGGAATAATTTTAATAATGATCCCTACATTTTAAGCTATATTAATCCTGTTGTTGATCTTGGTCCAGATACATTTGTCTGTGATAATAGTTATATTACATTAAATGCCGGATCAGGATGGGATTCTTATACATGGTCAACAAGTCAGACAGGTGTCCAGAGCATTGATGTCACACTTATTGGAACCTACTATGTTACAGTAACATCAATGACATGTTCTGCCATTGACAGTATAAAAGTAAATCTAAGACCTTCACCTATAGCAGATGCAGGAGAAAATACAACAATTTGCTCCGGAGAATCTGTTAATCTCACTGGGATTGGAGGCACTTTATATGAATGGAGTAATTCCCAAACAACCCAGACAATATCAGTCAACCCTATTATATCAACAACATATTATCTAACTGTTACTGAAAACTATTGCTCTGATACAGACAGCGTAACTGTAACTGTGATACCATCTCCTGTTGCAAATGCCGGTACAGATCAGATTATTTGCATTGGTGATTCTATTCAGTTGATTGCAACAGGTGGGTCAATATATAACTGGAGTACCGGAGAAAACACTCAATCAATTATTGTTACACCTTTGACAACTACAAATTACATTGTAACTGTCAGTGATAGCGGTTGCGATGATACAGATACTGTTTTGGTTACTGTTATTAATTCTATAACTGCAGAGGCAGGTGCTGATCAGAATATTTGTATTGGTGATAACATAAATTTAACTGCCAGCGGTGGTGTTGACTATAATTGGAGCAACGGAGCAACAACAGCTTCGACAAATGTTTCTCCGGCTTCAACAACAACTTATTATGTGACTGTTTCTATCGGCTCTTGTTCTGATACTGATAGTATTACAATAACTGCTTATCCAATTCCTATCGCTGATGCAGGAAACGACCAGACTATTTGTGATGGACAATCTGCAATATTAACAGCAACCGGTGGCGTTTCATACTCATGGAATACAGGAGCTAACACACAAACAACGACCGTTAATCCGGTAACGACTACAACCTATTATGTTACAGTTACTGAAAATAGCTGCTCAGCAACTGACTACGTTACAATTATTGTAAACCCTTTACCAATAGTTTATGCAGGTGCTGATCAGAATGTATGTGCAGGCGATACAGTTACATTGAATGTCAGTGCTGGAGTGCTTTACAACTGGAGCAATGGAGCAAATACTTCATCAATAACTATTTCTCCTACAAGCACAACAACATATTACGTTACTGTAACAGATGTAAATGGTTGTACTGGAAGTGATAACGTGATAGTTACTATAAATCCTATACCGAATGCTTTTGCAGGCCAGGACATTGAAGGATGTCAGGGAGATACTGTTCAATTGCAAGCTTCCGGAGGAACATCATATATCTGGGTTCCAAGCGTTGATTTATCTAACCCAAATATCAGCAATCCAATTCTATTTCCAACACAAACGATAGATTATATTGTATTTGCATATAACGGAGGATGTTCTGATAGTGATACATTAACTGTAAATTACCATTGGGCACCTTACGTGGTGATTAGTGATACTGCTATATATAGAGGCGATAATGCATATTTACATACTCAATACTCTTCTGATTATATATATTCATGGACTCCGGCTGATTCATTAAATAATCCTTTTATCTACAATCCGGTAGCGACGCCCTATAAAGATATAAGTTATTATGTTGAAGTTGCTGATCAATATGGATGCCATAATACTGGTATATTTTTCGTGGATGTTATGGAAAGACCGGCCGGTGACCTTATAATTTATAATACTTTTACTCCAAACAATGATGGATATAATGATGTCTGGATAATTGAAAATATTGAACAATATCCGGGAAATTATATTGAAGTGTACAACAGAAACGGTCATATTGTTTTTGAAGCAAAGGACTATGAAAACAACTGGGATGGTAAGTATTACGGAAGTAATCTGCCTGCTGCAACTTATTATTATTTAATTGATTTGGGGGATGATTCCGATATTATTAAAGGTGATGTAACTATAATCAGATAAAATATGAAAAAAGCTATATATATTATCATTTTGATGCTGATATGCAGTTTTTTATCTGCTCAGCAAATGCCACAACTAAGTCAACGTATTATAAACGAGATGATTTTCAATCCGGCTGCTGTTGGTACTAAAGCAGAACCTGAAATTATGCTGCAACATCGCAGTCAATGGTTAGGTTTTGACAATTCTCCAATGACTCAGACTATCAGCTATAATGGAAAACTAATGGATTACATGGGATTAGGTGGATATATTACAAACGATATTACAGGTCCTACACGAAGATTAGGCTTTAATCTAACATATGCATACCAAATAAAGACAGATAATTTTAATATTTCTCTGGGTATTGCAGGAACAGTTATGCAATATGGAATTGATGGTCGTAACATATCTCTTTACGACAAAGACGATCCTTCAATTCAGGAAAATGTGTCAGACCGGGCATGGAAACCTGATGCTTCTTTTGGGACATATCTGTATAATGACAAACTATATGCAGGAATTTCAATCATGCAGCTAATACCATCAAAGGTAAAGTTGTACAATGGAAGTTTTAACGGTGAAATACCATTGGTTAATCATTTTTATATTATGTCAGGTTACCACGTTGACATTGATGAAGAATTTGTCCTCACCCCTTCTTTTATGTTTAATTCGACTTTCAGTAGCCCAAGCCAATTTGATATAAATGTTCGTGTTGACTATCAGAAAAAGGTATTTGGAGCCATATCCTATCGTTTAAACGACGCTGTTGTATTATTTGCAGGCATTTGTATCAAACAACAATTTAAAATTGCTTATTCATACGACATCGTTACTTCAAGATTAAGAAATTATAATAGCGGTTCGCATGAATTTATTTTATCCTTTAATATTCCCGGAAAGTCTGATAAGACCAGTTCGTTGTTGTAGCAGGTACTGACATATTGATTTGTAATAATTTCAATAAAACAAACCCCTCGTTGCACTAAATTCAGAACTCCTGACCTCTCGCAAAATGAAACACATTGATTTTGTCATAAAATTTGCATAAAAGGCAAATTTTCCGCCAAAATCATTTTGGGGTTTCTCATAACCCCGTCGACTCCTTCGGAGTCGTGCAGTTTCATTTTGCGAAATAAAGCTACAATCAGTTGAATTACAATTACAGGGTCAGGAATTCTGAAATTACAAGTATGTAAAAAGGAATATTACATTCCTATCATTATTTTTAAGCCTGACAATCAATATTTTCCAGCGATATCATCTTTATAGAATCTCTCGAATTTTGAAAAGAAGAAATCGGCTTCAATCAGCGCATTTTCATCACTATCAGAGCCATGTACTGCATTTCTTTGCATTGATTCGGCAAATAATTTTCTAATTGTACCCTCCTCTGCTTTTACAGGATCTGTTGCACCGATCAGTTTTCTATAATCTTCAACTGCATTTTCTTTTTCAAGAATTGCTGCCAATATCGGTCCCGAGCTCATGAATTCTACCAGATCGTTATAAAATGGTCGGTCTTTATGTACCAAATAAAATAAACCGGCTTCTCTTTTTGTCATCCAGTAATATTTCATTGCAGCAATATGAAATTTTTTATCATTAATCATATTTAAAATCGGACCAATGTATTCATGTGCTATTGCGCCCGGTTTAATCATTGTGAATGTAATTTTTCCTTTCATTGTATATAATTTAATGTCAATAAAATGCGTTTATTCAAAGAATTAATTTAATTGAAATTCATTTTTAATATCATAGTCAATCATTGGTTTCTGGTTGTTTGCTGCATATCATCTGCTACAAGAAACCGTTATCCAATTATTATTTTCAAACATTGATTTACATTACAATGTTAATAACTGATGTTA
>JBDRPR010000125.1:0-19880 GCA_043826845.1 Bacteroidota bacterium | reverse complement strand
TTTCTTGCAAATATTTTTCAATTCCTTTTGTAGCTGCAATTCTACCCTTATTTGTTAATTTCAAGACAAAAGTCGCAATAGGAAATGATTTTTCGCACAAATCATGTAACAATAACAAATCTAAAACGGATTTTTCAGTATTTTCATCAATACTGATTTCAAGTTTTTGCTCTATCTGTTTCTTTAGGTTAGAGAAGTTAACTTCATTAGTAGGATCATTATTTAATCGGATTAAAATTTCATCAACAATTTCATTCATAAAAAACCAATTTAAAATCAACATCAAAGTAAACCAATTAATGTAAATATAGTATCAACAATTTAAAACAATATACATGAAAAAGCAAAAAGAAGATAAACTAATCAAGAATAAAGACGGAACGGAAGAAATTATTTTGAGTGATTATGTATGTGGGACAAATAAACTAAAAATGAGAAGAAGTGTACTTGAAAAAAGGAGAGATAACCTTAAAAAGAAGATATGGAAATTGATTAATGAATTTGAAGAAAAATATCATTGTCAGATTTTCTTAGATATAGCACCTAAAGACCCAGAAAAAATAGAAAGAAGAGATTTTGATCTTAATCTTGGGATTGATTTGGGTTATATGAGGGATGATTGTCCACAAGCACCCATTCAACTTTAAGTCCATCTGTATATAATGCAAGTACTGAAAATTTATTATCAGAAGAATGTTTTAATGCAAATTCATCCATAAAATGAGAAGTTTTACATCTATAGTCCTCCAAATAAGTTGTGCGATCTTTTGCATTGTTAGGAGTTACGAATATTTCCATAGAACATTTTTTGATTATTATCGTTTCTCCAATTCTCTTTTTAAGAGCAAGTGCTTCATCATATGTCATAATAGTAAATTTAGATTAAAATATGCCACTAAAGTAAACCAATTAATGTAAAGTAAAAAACCATGAACTTAATTGAAATAGCAAATAATTTTCCTACAGAACTTGACTGCATCAAGCATTTTGAAAAAGCAAGATGGGACAATTCTATAATTTGTCCTTTTTGTGGTTCTGATAAAATAGGAGAACGAAATAAAGATTATAGATTTCATTGTAAAGTATGTAATAAATCATTTAGTGCTACGACAAACACAAAGCTACATAATACAAGGCTTACATTAAAACAATGGTTATATGCTTTTAGCGTAGTGTCTGATGCTAAAAAGGGACTAAGCGCATTACAATTACACAGGAATTTAGGAATACATTATGAAACTGCTTGGACAATGTATCATAAGATACGTGATATTATGAGCATTGAAAATAACGGAATAAGGCTTGATGATGTAGTCGAACTTGACAGCAAACAAATTGATGTATCAATGAGAAAATGTCAAGCAGAGAAAAAAGGTTATCAAGGAGAATCAATTCCTGAACTGGACAAGGCAAAAGAGAAATTTGAAAGCAAGGGTTTTGAATTTCTCGAAGGTGATTATAAAAAACCTTGTAAAGTAGGTAAACAGAAACGTGGACTTGGTGCGAGTGATTTAAAAATCGGTGGAGCTGTTGAACGTGATGGAAATGTAGTAGCAGAGGTAATAAAGAATACTTCATTTGCTGAAATGAAAAAAATCATTGATAAACACGTAAATAAAAGCAGAAAAGAAACTGTACTAATAACCGATGAAGCAAAAGGAAATCTGAAATTCAAGAAAATAATGAATCAAATAGTTATAGATCATAAAAAGATATATAGTTATAGAGGATTAAACAGTAATACAATTGAATCATTCTGGGCTTTTATAGAACGTCAGATTGTCGGACAGCATCACCACGTTGATTTAAAATACCTGAATAAGTATGTAGCAGAAACGGTTTTTAAGTTTAATAACCGCAAAAATGACGATATGTTTGAAACACTAATTAAACTAAGTATGTATGAAAGAGATAAAAAATAGAAGTAGTACGAAATTTATATCTTTGGGTAAATTTAAAACTCAGAGATATGAAAAATTACACAGATATTAAACACAAATCAATATTTATAACAATGGGAACGCTTTTATATTTTTTTCCAATAGGAATAATTACTCATAATATTTGGACTTCAATATATGGCAATAATTATGAAATTTGCTATACATGGGAGAAAATAGTTAATATAGATGCAATCAGTAATATCTATGCTTTTTTGATTTTCTGTACATTATCTTTTTTTGCATGGGGATTCCAAAAATATGTTTATCCTGCAATTATAATAGGATTTATGAATAATAAAAACATGGCTGATAGAAAATTAAATGATTTAATGCAAGAACTTTCTACTGAATCAAATCTTAATAAAATGAGTAATATATTAAGACATAAGCCTTTATTGTATCCTACAATAATCATCTTATGGCTAATATCAATTAATTCATTAGTGTTTTATTTAATTGCTTTTTTTATATTCATTGTTACAATAATATTTTCAAAAAAATATTTTAAAATAATGGGATATAATTTGTATGAAACAGATTAATGTTCTTTGATAAAAATACTTTATATTTGCATAAATAAAATATAAGGCGTTAGCTTTTTTCTTGTTTAGAAATCTGGTAAATTTCAAATAAGCCAAAGAATAAAGTATAATGCTCACGATGTAGGCGTGGGCTTTACTTGTTTTGGCTATGGTTTACCAGAACCTCTAAACGGACAAGTTATAGTTCCACGCCTCACTTTAATAATATTAATTCTGTTAGGGACTGGCAGAAACTAAACAATTATTAAAATGAAAAAAATCGTGATTTATCTGCTAATTGCAGTAATGTTTTCGGGATGTGCAACAATTATTTGTGGTACAAGACAGTATGTGAATATTAATTCAGTACCTGATGATGCAACGGTATATATAATTAGGCATGACAAAGAAGATTTAGCAATCGGTAAAACTCCATTGTCAACTAAAATTAAAAGAAATACGCCAAGAATAGTTCTTAAAAAAGAAGGATATATTGACATTGTTTTATATAGCAAAAAAATAATTAATAAAGTAAAAACAAAAGAAGGTTCAGTGGTTACAATAACAAAAACAAGAATTGCTAAATATAATCCAGTTGTTAATCCAAAGTTATTTATAACTTTAGGGAATATATTCTTTTTTCCAATAATAGGCTCTTGGGTTGATTATTTTGATGGTTCTACAACGTGGCTACCTAAAAATATGGAAGTTGAAATGATTAAAGGAGTTACTAAAGAAAAAATAGAGACATTGAAAATTGATTCAGATAATAAAAAAGCAGTTTATTTAATCACTACTTCTGAGTTAAATTTAAGAAAAGGGGCAGGAACAAATTATGATGTAATAAAAACTATTAAAAAAGATTCAAGGGTAAAATTAATAAATAAAACGAATAACGATTGGTGCGAAATAGAATATGATGGTTCTATTGGTTTTGTTTCTTTAAAATATTTAAAAAATGAATAAATATATGTCAGCCCAATTACTTTATAATTCCGAAATTTAAAAACAGTGATAATAACAAGGTTTCACAAAAAGATAAAAGATACAAAAAATGATGAAAACAGAAAGAACACATTACGAAGAAGCATTACGATATATAGACAATGCCGAAGAACAGTTGAAAAAATCGGGTAAAGATGGCAAATATTACACCGATATAAAATATGTAAAATCGGCTGGAGGTATTGCGTACGTAGGAGTAGAAAAAGCCGCAAAATGGTATATTGAATTAAACGAAAAAAAAATAGCTTCTAATGCAGACGACAGGGAAATTAGAAAACTATTATCAAAAATAAATAAAAAGGCATTAAACCTTTTTGCAGGTTTATATTCATATTTACATGAAGCGGTTTATTATAATGGCAATAACAATATCGCTATGATAAAAGAATCGTTATCCGAAGCAAAGAAATTTATTGCCTATCTTAAACCATATAATAAAATTGCAATTTATAAAGGTGGAGGGAAAATTAAAAATGATATTAAGAAAAAAAGTATTGTCAAGAAAAAATAAACATTTAGCAAACCCTTAATAATACAGACAATTTGGATTTAACCAATTAACCGATAATTCCGTTAAATTTTAATGATTTCAGGATCAACAATATTCATTTTTGCAAGAAGATCCTTTAAAACCTCAGTCCTTCCACTCGAATAAAAAACATTTTCTTGATCTTTTAATTTATTCTTAATCTGTTGCTTGTCCAAAATATTTTCAACCTGACGCGCAACAGCAGGGGCAGGATTAATAATCCCTGATTTTGTTCCAACTATTTCTTTAATCTGTTCCATTAAAAACGGATAGTGCGTACAACCTAAAACGATCTGATCCACATTTTTATCAAGCATTGGCTGAATGTATTTTTCTAGTATTGAATATGAATCCTTTGTGTTTATTTTTCCATTTTCAACAATATCAACAAGTCCATAGCCTATTTGAATATATAAATTTTTATCATTAGCATATTTTCTACTGGTTTCATTAAATAACCGACCTTTAAATGTATTTTCAGTAGCTAAAACTCCGATATTACCGGTTTTTGATTGAATTGCAGCAGGTTTAATGGCCGGTTCCATTCCAACAAATGGGATTGAATAATTAAGTCTCAAATAATCAATTGCTGCAGCTGTAGCTGTATTGCATGCAACAACAATTAATTTACATGATTTTTTAATTAAAAATTCAACAATCTTCTCTGATAGTTTAATAATTTCTTCTCTGGATTTTGTTCCATATGGGCAATTACCAGAGTCTGCATAATATATAATCGATTCATTCGGTAGTAATTCAACGATTTCTTTCCATACACTCAATCCTCCAACGCCACTATCAAATACGCCTATTCGTCTATTGGAAGAAATATTATTCATAAAAAAAAAGCCATTTTAAAATGGCTCTTATTAAATTACTTTATTCCGAGTTTTTCTTTTACGAGAGGAAGAATATCATCACTATCTTCAGGCCAATAAA
Organism: Bacteroidota bacterium; assembly: GCA_043826845.1. Lineage (GTDB taxonomy): Bacteria > Bacteroidota > Bacteroidia > Bacteroidales > CAYTAU01 > JBDRPR01. The sequence goes on along the minus strand of JBDRPR010000125.1, from coordinate 14,943 downwards.
GCAATGCACCTGAACCAATATCAAAAATATAAGAATACCCTTTTTCCTTGGCTACTTCCTCAATTGCCTTTTTTGCTTTTTCAATGATCGGTTGTAACAATTCCATTTCTTTTGTTTGCAAATCAGATTGAGCTGTAGTTTGAAAATCCTGCATTCTTTTTTGCATACTGGTTATTTCTTCTTCTTTGGTCTTTTTAACTAGATCACTATAAGTTGCTTGTTTTTCAACGTAATCATTATATTTTAATTCTAACTCTTTCTGCATGGCAATCAATTGATCTTCCAACTGTTTTGCATGAGTTTCAATTGCAGTTTTTGCAGTTTCTCTTTCCGGCATAAGAGTTAATAATTCATTTGAATCAATATGCCCGAATTTTTGTTTTACCTGACTAAAAGATGTTAGCGATGATAATAATATAATAATTACACTAACAACGATAAATAATCTTTTCATATTTTCTTGTTTTAAAATTTATGCAAACCTACATATTTTTTCTTAAATAAAATAACTGCGATTAAAATTATATAGGTGAAATGACTAAAATATAATTTGATCAGTAAAAAAAATTAATTTTTATAACCTAATTTTTTTAAAACTTCATCACTTTGATCATATTTTGGATCAGTAAATAACATTGTCAAGCCGCCGGCGATATCAAATACAACAGCATAATTTCCTTCTGTTGCAAGTTCTTTAACAGCATTGAAAATATCGTCCTGTAGTGGCTTAATTAATTCCTGCCTTTTTTTGTACAATTCTCCATCTTTTCCAAAGTACTTTTTTTGTAAATCTTTAGCGCTTTTTTCTTTATTAATGATTTCTTCTTCCTTTTTTACTTTCATTTCCTCAGTAAGAAGGACTTTCTCAGCCTGAAAATCTTTGTAAAGTTTATCAATTTCAGCATAAAGGGCTTCAATCTCTTTTTGCCATGCTACTGATGACTGGTCTAATTGCGCCTGAGCAGCTTCATAAGACGGAATGTTTTTCAGAATATAATCTGAATCAACGTATGCAAATTTCTGTCCTGTAGCAAATAGTCCGAAAAATAACGTTGCAGTAAAAAATGATATAAATGTTTTCATCCAAATAAAATTAATTTTCAAAGGCCGGACGGGACCCACATGATTCAGCAATAATTCTTTAAAAAATTGCTGAAATTTAATTCATCCGATCTTTGTGTTAAACTTAGTTTAACATGTGGGTTTCATAAAAAAAATAATAATTTGTAAATATACTAATTAAAAGTTTTGTCCAATAATAAAATGGAATTGACTTTTTCCCAGATTAGGATTTCCGAACACCGGATCAAAGCCATATCCCCAATCAACCCCTAATTTGCCAAACATAGGTAAAAATATTCTAACACCTACTCCTGCTGAACGATGAATATCAAATGGATTGAAATTTTTAAAATCAGACCAAGCACTTCCGCCCTCCATAAATGCCAACGCATAAAGAGTAGCATTAGGGTTTAAAGATATTGGATATCTCATCTCAACAGTATATTTGTTATAAATATTTCCTCCTGCATCGGGTGTCAAAGAACCATTTTCATAGCCTCTTAATGCTATGGTTTCCATTCCATAAAGGCTGTATGTTACTAAACCATCTCCACCTAAATTAAATCCCTCAAAAGGTGAAGGACCATAATCGGGATTAAACATTCCAAGGAATCCAAATTCAGCACGCGTATTGATTACCAAATTTCCTGCCAGTTTTGAAAACCAAGAACTCTCAAATTTCCATTTATGATATTCAATAAATTTATATTTATCTGCATCAGACATAACTGTATAATCTTTACCCGAGAAAATAGAATAAGGAGGAGTAATTTGAAGGGAAACAGAAAACATGGAACCTCTTCTTGGATATATAGGAGCATCGATTGAATTTCTTCCGAAAACAATTTTATAACTGATATTGTTCGATTCACCTGAAGAAAAACTAAATAGCTGTCTGTATGTATATTTATCTAATAAATAATTTTGATAGCTTAATTCATGATATAATGTAAAATAATCATCAGGCCATGACAATCTTGTACCAAGACCCAAAGCTATACCAGTAATTTTCATTGATTGATAGTTTGGATTTTTGTATTTAACTGTATTCCCTTCAGTATCTGTCGAATCTTTTAAATATTTTCTAGCACCAGATGTCGTTAAAATTGTATGATAAACTGAAGTTGATAAAGACATTGGTTTCTTCCCTCCCAGCCATGGTTCCACAAATGACATATTATATGATTGATAATATGCTCCGTTTGATTGGGCACGAAGGCTTAGTCTTTGGCCGTCACCCGAAGGAAGTGGTGTCCATGCATTTTTCTTAAAGAAATTTTTTGCAGAGAAATTATTAAACGAAACGCCTAGGGTTCCAACTATCATATTAGCACCCCAACCTCCTGATAGTTCAATCTGATCTGAAGGTTTTTCTTCAACAACATATTCAAGGTCAACTGTTCCATCTGCAGGATTTGGTGTAGGGTTCAGGTTCAACTTTTCAGGATCAAAATAGCCTAATTGGGCTAATTCTCTGATTGTGCGAGTAATATCGGCACGACTATATAATTCTCCCGGTTTTGATTTTATTTCTCTTCTTACAACATGATCATTTGTCTTTGTGTTTCCTACAATAGTAACTTTGCTGACTCTGGCTGGTTTTCCTTCATATACTCTCATTTCAATATCAATCGAATCATTTGAAACATAAATTTCGACCGGTGTAACAGATGAAAATAAATAACCATTATCCTGATATAATGAAAATACACCGTTAGGATTCATATATAAGTTTTCATCAAGAAGTTTCTGGTTGTATATGTCTCCTTTTTTAATTCCCGTCAATCCTGCCAGATATTCAGATTTATATTTTGTATTTCCTACCCATGTGATATTTCTAAAATAATATTTAGACCCTTCATCAACTATAATTTCAATATTCATTGTTTTTTCATTAAAATCATAAATGGTGTCTGAAATAATATGTGCATCCCTGAATCCAAATTCATTATACTTTGAAATGAGTTTTAATTTATCTGCCTTGTAGTCTGATTCTGTATATTTTGAAGCTTTAAAAACATTATACCAGGTTTTTTGCTTTGTTTCTTTCAAAGATCTTCTAAGCTTATTATCGCTTAATATGCTGTTGCCTTCAATTTGAATTTTATTTATTTTAATTTTCCTGAATTTATCGATTTTAATATTGAGGACAACGTTATTTAAAAGATTTGTATCATTTTCAACGACAATATCAACAGTGGTTTTATAAAAACCTTTATCAACATAATAATTTTTAATTATGTTTTTAGATGTATTTATCATATTATCTGTCACCTGACTTCCTTTAACCAATTTTATCATCTCACGTAAATCTTCAGCATCTGATTTTTTTATTCCTGAAAATGAGAATTTGGATAATCTTGGCCTTTCCTGAAGAAAAATGTCTATAAATGCTCTGTTATCAACAACTTTAGCAAGTTTGATCTCCACATCAGAAAACAGACCTTGTTTCCATAGCTTACGAATAGCGTCGGCTGTTTCTTCTCCAGGAATTGAAATAATGTCACCAACGGTAAGTCCTGATAAATTAATAAGAACATCAGTATCCAAATATTTAATTCCGGAAACGGTAATTCCTCCGATTTCATATTCTTTAGGTTTAGAATAATTCACAGAAATATTCTCTCCGATCGTTATTTGTCCGAAACAATAATTATTTAAAACGAAAAAGCCAACTATTAACAACCATTTACCCCTCATTATAACCAAATTAATTAGTTTTTATTTGTTCACTGGTTTTGCCGAATCTTCTCTCCCTAGATTGATAATCAATAATTGCATCAAAAAAGTTTTCTTTTCTGAAATCCGGCCATAGAATATCAGTGAAATATAGTTCAGAGTATGCAATCTGCCATAGCAGAAAATTGCTTATTCTCATTTCACCACTTGTTCTGATCAACAATTCAGGATCAGGTATTTCTGAGGTTTCAAGATATCTATTAATCAAATCTTCACTTATGTCTTCTATATTAACCTTGTTCAATTTATAATCGTTCATTATTTTCTTCACAGCATTTGTAATTTCCCATTTTGATCCATAACTTAATGCTAAAACCAAACTTAAACCCGTATTTTTCTCGGTACTTTTAATGGCCCCAAGCAATTTTTTATAAACATTATCAGGCAAACTCTTTAAATTACCAATTGCTAATAAACGAATATTATTTTTATTTAGTGTTTTTATTTCAGCATTTATTGTAGAAACCAAAAGAGTCATCAGAGCCTGAACCTCAATTTGCGGTCGATTCCAGTTTTCTGTAGAAAAAGCATAAAGGGTTAAATATTTTATCTGAAGCTCTGCAGCTGCCTCTGTAACCTCTTTTACAGAGCTGATGGCATTTTTATGCCCAAAAATTCGTGAATTTCCCTTCTTTTTTGCCCACCTCCCATTTCCATCCATTATTATGGCTATATGTTCAGGCAATTTCTCTTTATTTATTTTTTCTATCAAATCCATCATTAATTATCATAAGTATGGCACTTAACACCAGATTTTGGAATATTGTAGGAAATAAAAAATCCTATCATCGAATACCAATCATTATCATGTAAATATGCTTTCTGTTTAAGAGGAAAATAAGAAGGGGAATTTTCTATATAATACCTTGAACCGCCCATTCGATCAATATAATCAGTAAAAGTTTTTCTGAAAGTATATTCAATACCTCCACCCATATGTTTTGAAATATTAAATTTAAATCCCAATCCCGTTGGGACTGCAATCTGATATGGTCTGGAAGCATAAGAAATAATTGCAAATGCAATGCCATTAGTTACATAGAGAGTGTACGGATGCTTGTCATTTCCAATTTCATAAGGTAAAAAATTAAACTCAAATTTTGTTGCAAAATCCACAAACGGTGTGTAGAAAGTATGTGCTCTGAAGTTTTGATATAAATATCTGCTTGACAAATCATTTCCACTTAATGCACCAAGATTGATACTTCCAGTTAAAGCATATCTTTTATTATAATTGTACCGAACAAATGCTCCACCGGCAGGTTTAATCGATTTAAAATGTGTGGAAGTATTTAGTTCTCCTAAATAATAGGAGCCTCCTCCCCATAATCCAAAATCAGTGCTAACCTGAGCCTTAATTAATAAAGGAATAAATAATAGAATAATAATGATTATTCGTACCATAAAAACAGCATTAATAATTAGAATTTTGGTAATCCGCTTCTTGCTGTTCTAAGTTTATAAGTCAAATGAAAAATTAAAACAAAATAAGAATCATTTCTTTTTGAATGAATATCAGAGATTCCATCAAGATAATCAGTAGTAGTATATCTATGACCCACGTCAATACTAAATGAAGTTCTTCTGTCTATACCATATTTAAAACCAACACCCATAGGAAAACAAAGATTAAATGTATGATACGAATCTCCTTCAGCGACCAGCCTGTTTGCAATATACATCTGATTTTTTGTATTTGGTGGTGCAAAAATACCTCCGACCCCAGCATAAAGAAAGACATTCACATATTTAAAATTAAATCTTCGAAGATTAGAGAATGTATATCGGGTACCAAATCGTTCTTTTTGTATGGAATACTCTGCAACCAATGAATTCTCCAATAATGGAGTATTAACAGAAACATTTCTGTTTTGTCTTGAATCCCATTTGGTATAAGTATCACTTGCTTTAATCCATGCAAAAAGTAAATTGTATCTGAATGCAATCAATTCTCTGTATTTATATCTTGCGCCTAAATATATACCAGGTCTGGTTCCCTGAATGTCCATATCTAAAAACAAAGGTTTAGCATCTCCATTTCCTCCCCCAAGATCCGTAAATGCATTTATTGTATTTATTCCGTACAAAACCTCATATCTGGTTCTTTTCCAGCGCTGTGCATCTAATTGATTCAGAAAAATCAAAAAGAATACTATGAGTATGTATAAAAACCTGTTCATCTTTCAAGAATTAATAACGCAAAATTACATAAAAAACATATAAAAAATTTAAAATTTTGGCAAACCTTTTCTTGTCGTTTGCATTTTATATGTAAGATTAAGTATTATAAACATATAAGTATCTTTATCCTTTGCATCTCCTCTCTGAGTATTTGGGCCTGTCCATGAATCATTTACAGGGTCAGTATCAAATCTACCTAAAGAAGGATCTGCAAAATACGCGGCTACATCACCATTCTCAGATGCAATAATATTGTTATTAAAATATGTTGTACTTACATCGTCAACATAATCAGAAAAGGTTTTTCTAATTCCAATTTCAAGCCCTAGACTCCATTTTCTGTCTAAGCCATATTTAAATCCAACTCCGTAAGGAATTGCAACCTGCACTCTTGAGTATTTTTCTCTAGTTGGAACAAGACCTTGTCCTTCAGTACCCAAAGGTTGTAATGCATACCATTTCCCATCAAGATATTTGGCTTTAGGGTTAAAATAAAAACCACCGACACCAACAAAAAAATAGGTGTTTGTTTTGAACCCTTTTACACCTCTAACTCTACGTAAATTGTATCGATGCCCGATTTTCTCTCTGATTACTGAGTATTCAAATTGTCCGGCAAATTCCATAATGAATGACCTGAAATGTAAATTTCTGTTGCTTCTGTACATTTCTGTTGTAAACGAATCGTCCCCTCTTAAATACCCCCCTGACAAAGCAACTTTTACTGATAAGTCTTCCTGTAATTTATATCTCATTCCCAACGATCCTAATGGTCTTGTAGCAATAAATTCCATGTCTCTGACAAAGTTTGATCCAACTCTGTTAGCACCTCCAAGTTCGCCCAAGAAATTAGTTACCCCGACTCCATAGATAATTTCATATCTCATTCTACGCCATCTTGCAGAACGCTGAGATTGACCTACTTCAATAAATAAAATAGTTAATAAAAGAATTAAAATAGTTAAATTCTTCATTTAATAAATAATATTTTTTAAAATATTAACGACAAATATAGTAATTTTACCTAAAAGAAAAGAAAAACAAATAATTTTGTCTAAAATTTTGACAAACTGCTTAATTTCTTTTATCAACGCCCCATGATAGTTTATTTCTTAATGTTGCAAAATAATTTTGATGTTTTAATTTAACCGTTTTAATTGAAAAATCTGCTTTTTTAAGTTTTAATACGATGGATCTGTCAAACACTTCTGAACGATAGTCTAATGATGTTAAATAACTTAAACTTCTTCCATCAATTTTTAAAACAATCTCTCTATTATCTGATACTACTATTGGCCTAACAGTCAAATTATGAGGAGCCAAAGGAGTAATTATAAAACTTTTTGAATCAGGTACCACGATTGGGCCACCAGCACTTAAAGAATATGCAGTTGATCCTGTTGGGGTTGCGATTATCAGACCATCAGCCCAATATGAATTCAAATATTCATCATTTATATATGCATGTATTGTCATCATTGCTGAAGAATCATTTTTATGAACAGTAAGATCATTTAATGCATATGGAAATCCTCCAAAAATTTCATTTTCATTTGTAAGATGTATCAAAGACCTTTCCTCAATTTCATAATCATTTTTAAAAACAGAATCCATTGCTTTAGAAATTTCTTCTTTTGAGATATTAGCTAAAAACCCTAATTTACCCGTATTTATACCAATTATAGGAATATTTTTCTCTCTCACAAATGATACAGTTTCCAAAAATGTTCCATCTCCACCAATACTTAAAACAAAATCAAATTTTTCATCTATCTGCTTATGATTTGTGAAAAGAGATTCATATTCAGGTTCAAAGTGCATTTCACTATTAAGAAAATCGAAAAAGGGTTCATAAATAAAAACCGATACATCTTCTTTAATCAATTTGTTAAAAAGTTTTAAAGCTACTTCAAGAAACTTTTCATCGAACGATCTGCCATATACTGCGATTTTCATTTTTCCGGTTATTTATTATTTGTCAAAAATACTTTTCAAAATGCAAATATAATCCAGTTTGTTTTAATTTATTTACCGAACATTCAATTCTTAACATTCTGTCATAATAAGTTACAAAATCAAGCCCCATTCCATAACTATATAAATAGCTATCCGATAAATTGTTAAAAGCAGTTAAATTTTCTGCATCTGAAATATATCCTGAATCAAAAAATAAATTCATATAAACTGAATAATGTATTTTTTTGAATTTTTCAAAGGAAATAAAATCAATTGTTTTGATTTTTTCAGGCAATATTTTAAATCGAAAGGAATTGTTAAAAATATAATAATCTGAACCATCTATTACATAATATTCATATCCTCTTAAATATTCATCATAACCCAATGCATTTGTTGTAACATATGCTGGATTTTCTCCTATTGTCTTGGAAACTTTTATTTTAAACGAATAACATATAAAGGATGAAAGCTTAAAATACTTATTCAGATTTCCTTTTAATCTTTGAAAGTTGCTAGTTACATCATTTATTAAGGATGTGTTAAAGAAACCTGCTTCAAAATAGAGTCCTTTTGTTGGATAATATTTAATGTCACAGTTATCGTATATAAACTGATAACCAAGTGTTAAGTTTTGATTTTTTGTTCCGTCACAGCCATAGTAATAAGGATTTTCCTGAATTATCAGGTCACTAACTTTAGAATTGTAATAAGTCAAATTTATATAATGATAGCTTTTAAGAAAAGGTCTGTAACAATATATCCCATTAAATGAAGCATACTTTTTCAGATAATTATTTTCTGATGAAAAATATACAAGTTTATTCTCGACAGTATTAATTGCGACAACCTTCTGCCTGAAAAATGAAATTGAAAAATCCAATCCATGTTGCTTCTTTTTATCAAAATATGGGATCTTATATCCGATTGAATACTGTTCTTTGAATCCCAACCTGACTTTGATCTTTAAGTTTTCGTTTCTTCCCCTGAAATTATCAACTTCTAGATAAGCACCATAATTAATTCTGTCCCAATCTTCATCCTTTAAATAATTGTTAAAATTCCTGTCGGCATGTTCCAGTATTGGGTAAAGCCATATATACCATCTTTCTTCTACATAAATATCTATTTCAATACTCTTTGGATCAAGATAATTCAGGCTAATGTCAACAAAATTAAACAGTGACAGGTTTAATAAATTCTCTCTTGATTTTTTTAAATGATATTCTAAATTATTTTTTTCAGTAAACTCGCCATCTTTTATAGTTAATTCTCTTAATATAATTGAATTATTTGTGACACTATTTCCTTTAATAATAATTTTTGTTATAAAAATACTGTCAGGTTGTGAAAATAAAACACACGACATTAGAAAAAAAATAAATAATAAGATAAAATTCTTTGAATAAAAGTATTTTACATGCATTATTAAACATTTAAATAACGCATCAAAAGGTCATATCTGTTTTGGTAAAGTTCATCAAGATCACCTTCCTCTTTAAACGATGCCTGTATAATATAATTGTATCTTAAGAAAGTCTGAATGATAGAATCAATATCTGTTTTGTTAATTTTAAGAGTCACATCAAGCTTTGTAGATTCCAAAGGTGAAGCTATATATAAACTGAGAATCTTTGCATCATTTTCTTCTACAATCCTTGAAATCTCAGATAAAGAATAATCGTTAATATTCATTTCCAAGACTATTATACTGCCCTGTTTTTCAACTGCTGTAATTTTAGCAAACGCCTGTAAAAGATCATGAAGGGTAATGGATCCAAGATATTTCTTTTTATGATCTAACACAGGTATAATTGTCAATTTCATTCTGGCTACTAATTCAATCACTTCATATACATGCTGATTTTCGTTAGCATAGGGAGTATAAAGAGATAATTTATGATTTCCAAGCGGTTCTTCAGGAGAGTTTAAATCATATATATCATTATCAGATATTAATCCTAAAAAAATCTCATTATTAACGATTGGAAGATGAGAAACCCTGCAGACTTCCATCCAATGTAATGCATATGTTCCTGTATCTGAAGTCTTCAGCGCAGGAACAATGTCCGATATTAGATCTTTGGCTAACATAAATATTCAGCAATTATAAGAAATTATACCTTTGTATCATAAAATTTTTTAAGAAATGATTAAATTAAGCGTAAATATTAACAAAATCGCCACCATCAGAAACGCTCGAGGAGGAAATATTCCTGATGTCGTTAAGGCGGCCATAGATTGCCAGAATTTCGGGGCAAATGGAATAACAGTACATCCCAGACCTGATGAAAGACATATCCGCTATCAGGATGTTTATGATATCAAACCAGTGATAAAAACCGAATTTAATATTGAAGGATATCCATCAGATGCTTTCATTAAGTTAGCTCTATCAATAAAACCTGATCAGGTTACTCTTGTTCCTGATCCTCCTGATGCATTAACCTCAAATGCAGGGTGGAAAACAAAAGAAAATAAGAATTTTCTGAATGAAGTAATTGTCCAGTTTAAAGAAGCTGGAATCCGAACTTCAATTTTTATTGATACGGAAGAAGAAAATATATTGAACGCTTCAATGACAGGAACAGACCGGATTGAATTATATACCGAGCCATATGCTGCTAACTATCATCAAAACAGAGAGAAAGCAATTCGGCCTTTTATAAAAACTGCAGAAATCGCTTTAAAACAAAATCTTGGAATTAATGCAGGTCATGATTTGAATCTTGATAATCTTGAATTTTTTGCTAAAAACATTCCAGGACTGCTGGAGGTTTCAATTGGGCATGCTTTAATATCAGACGCACTTTACTTTGGTTTGCATAATACAATTATGATGTATAAATCAAAATTATCCTGATGGAATTGTTTTTTAAAAAATACGGGAATGGCCCGTATATTATTATTCTGCATGGGTTGTACGGTAATAGTGATAACTGGAATAGCATTGCGAAAGTACTTGCCAATAATTATGAAGTAATTGTTCCCGATCAGCGAAATCACGGAAAATCTCCGCATAGTCAGGAACATTCGTACTTTGATATGCAAAATGATCTGTTGGAGTTAATGGATAAATTAGAGATCAATAAAACTGTACTTATTGGTCATTCAATGGGCGGAAAAACAGCAATGTTGTTTGCAAAAAATCATCCTGAACGATTATCGAATCTTATTGTTATCGACATATCACCAAAATCATATTCAGATGCAGGGGTAAAATCCGAACATTTCTCATTTCATGACTATTTGATTAATATATTGAACGATGTTGATCCGGCGATCTTCAGATCGAGATTCGATGCGGAAAAATATTTTGAACCTTTAATAAATGATCCGAAAATCAGGCAATTCATTTTAAAAAATCTGAAACGCAATAATAATAATTTTGAATGGGGACTAAATGTGAATTCGTTGAAAAACAATTTAAAAAATCTGCTTGAAAGTGGTTTTGAAGCAAAATATTCCGACCAGATATCCGGTTTTCCTGTTTTATTTATTAAAGGAGAAAATTCCGATTATATAACTCAGAAGGATTATCCTTTGATTAAAAGCATTTTTCCAGCAGCAGAAATTACAACGATTAAAAATGCCGGACATTGGCTTCACTCGGAACAACCTGAAAAACTTACGGAGATGATAAAGACTTTTATCAATTCATAAAATTTCGTTTTATACATCATAATTCTTATAAATAAATGCAAAATCTTCTCTGACCTGTTCTTCTGAAAGACCAAAATCATTTAAAGAATATTCATGTTTCGATTTAAATACTGTTTGTTTTTTTATTTGATCTGAAATTGCAGCAGATAGTTTTTCAGTCACCTTCATATCATAAAACAATATTATTTTATTAATTGCTGTATCGAAATCCGACATCAGTTCTTTGTGAGTAATCATCAATAAATTTGGATTTGTGTCATTTCTGCTGACAATCTCATGAAACTTTTTGTAATAAAGTAAAGAAGTTTTATAAAAATTTGAATAAAACCTGTTTCTTATTTCCTCAGACTGTTTATCAAGTTTGTTCATTTTGTTCTGTACTCCTGAAACCAACGATATAAAAGAAGGTATTGCATACACAGGATCTCTGAGCATCAATATAATTTTTCCGTCAGGATAGTCTTCAACAATCTTATTGAAACAAAAAATTAATGCAAACGACTTAGACAACATCCTCTGGTCTGACTTATAAAGATTTCGCTTATAAACATTTCTTAAATAAATAATATATTTATTTCTTGATAATTTTCTGATTGCTTTTTTCTCAAAATCTTTTTCTGTTTTGTAATTCTTATGAAGAAAGAAATAATTCCAGGACAATAAGCCGTCAAAATATCTCAAAAATAAGGCGACATCCTCAGTTTCGGCTTTATAAAGTCCTGTCTTATGTATAACCGGATCATATAATTTGTCAAAAGCAATTTTCTCCATTTTTGGAATCCATCTTTTTGAAACTTTCTTTGATGTCAAAGACGGGAAAAGCATATCATAAAGATTCAGACTTCTGAATTCATCAGAATTTTCAATAATGAACCTATGCATAAATGTTGTTCCGCTACGGGGATGGCCAATAAGAAAAACAGGTTTACTTAATTTTGTTTTTCTGAAACGGGGATAAAAAATATAATCGAAAAACAAAAAAATCGAATTTAAACAGCCATGTAAGCTTTTAATAAATAAAATCAATAAATGTAATTTTCTAACACCAAATGCTTTAATTAAAATAATCAGAATTTCAATATTTTTCATTCAAGCATTAATTAAGCGAATTGTTTTTATAAACATGATTGGTATAAAATCCTTCTGGTAATGACATTTCAAGTACTTTTTCCCCTTTGGAATTTATTTCGGTAAGTGTAATATGAGATTTTCCCCATCCAATAATTATATTTCCGTTTTCAATCCGCTGAACTGACCCCATACCCTCACTAAAATTGTTGATACTATATTCCCAAACCAATTCAGCTGTTTTATTTTTTTCATCAATTCTATATTCCACGGCTCTGGATTCCAGACTTTCAGTTTCCTCTTTTTCATTGTCTATGATTACTTTTTTAGCAAACAAATTTACAGGTTCAGGATTTGTCACGCCATGAAGATTGCCATTATCAAACAGCATCAGGTTGCCGTTTTCCAAAACCGATACAGAATGCTGATGTGAAAACCCGTATTTATGATCGTTTATAAATTTAAACTGGTTATTTTTACAATGCTTCCCTCCCATCCTCCATATTATTTCTCCCGTTTTCCTGTCAATTTTTGTAATTTCATCAAGATGCCTGCATGAAAGAAGAATATTTCCATCAGCCATTATTTCTAGACTGTTTGGGTGAACAACCGGAATAAATCCTGATTTAAGTGAAACATCGGGAGTCACATCACCAAGCTGAAAAAAATCTTTGCTATCCCAGCTAAAAACGATATTGCCATCTTTATCCTGCTCTTCAATAAAACATGACGTTACCAGTGCCTGTGCCATTCCTCCTGATTCTGACAGGTCAAGATATCTTGTTCCAATTGACTGCAACAGAATATTCCCATTTTCAGCAACTGCAAAATCATGAGTTTCAGTCAAACCATTTTTAGCAGATAAAGTTTTGACAACTTCAAAATTCTGATTCATAAGCACAATTTCACCATAAGTCATTCCTGCAAAAACTGAATCCACATAATTATATGAATATAAACTGTCATTAAAAATATTAAAATCCATTGCAGCTTTTTTAAGTTTTCCATAATACATAACATCTGCTGAATTATCAATTATCAAATTGTAATGTCCCGGCATATCACTACTATCAAGATTTGCAAAAGAAAAAGATGATAAAAATAAATATCCCGGTTCAGGATTATTAGATATCAGAACTTCAGGCACAGCAATATCCTGAGGCATTTCATCTATATAATATTTTTTTATTGAACTATTTGCTGCCTTAACTTCAATAACAATTTTCCCGGTTTCTGATAAAGATATCAATTTAAAAGGCTCTCCGGGAGCATAGGTTTCATTTATTAATATATCAGCATTTACATTATCGGCTGTAGCGAATATCTTTATATCTTTAAAACAATTCAAAGAACTCACTGAATATTGGGTTACTTCAGGTGAAAATTCAGGGATAAGATATCCGGTTGAAATTGATAAGGTCTTAAGATTGTTATTACTGTTTTGATTACAAGATGTAATAAATATTATTATCGCAACGAATATAAAACCCGAAACAAAAAGTCTTCTCATGATTTTTTTCTGCAAATTTAAATATCTGCATCAATATACAACTAATTATTTCCTATTTGTTTTTGCGATAAAAACTCTACAATTAAGAAATGATAATATTAATTCATGGCAAAATATCCAATTAAATAACAGTTTAGTGCAATACTGTTATATTTTCAGTGTGTATATTTTCTCCGGTTTTAATATTTAGTATATAGTTGCCGTTAGAAAATGAACGGCTGTCAATTTTATCTGAGTAATTACCCTGAAAGTTTATATTACTTTTCTTATAGACGATCTGACCAATGCTGTTTACAATACTGATATTTACAGTCTGAGGATTTTCCAGAGTAAATTCAATCTCAAAATGACCATTTGCAGGATTAGGATAAACAGATATATTGCTTAATAAGGTCTTAGCATCCTGAACTGATGTATAAAAACTTTTTGCAAACATTGTGTTATCACATTCAAGGTCTCCTATAATATCAGATGTAGGTGCATCAGAAATAATCTGACCTGTAGAAGCATCAATTGTATATAATCTTTTTACTTGTAAAGTATCAACACCAATAAAAATAAATGTACCCGTTGCCTGATCGTAAACTTGTGAACCGGAAACCGTACCATATAAAGCATGTAAAGTATCTAAAATTGTAATATCAGCAGTTAATGTATCTACTTCTACAAAATATTTTGGCATAAGACAACAAGTATCTCTGTATATACCATATAATTTATTATGAACAACATCATATTGTAATGCACCGATAGATATATCATTT
>JBDRPR010000124.1:0-14990 GCA_043826845.1 Bacteroidota bacterium | reverse complement strand
ATACCGTGGTTATTTAATTAAAAATAATCTTAAATACGACATTGGCAGGGCGCAAGAAATTCTATTACTGGAATCTAATTATCCATCGGAATCCCTCAAAAATAGCATTATAGAACACGGCGAAATAATAATGGAAAAAATATCCATTCCCGATAATCTAGGATGTGGTGTCGAAACGGCAATCTGTAAAATTGACGGGGATTGGTATATGGCCGAAACGATGGACGATGCGCAATGGGAAAATTGCTATATGCGTGGATATGTCGATTTTTGGTATATTATTCCGCCTGGATTGAATGAGGAAACTGGAGAAACTGGTAAACCTGTTTTATACGTCGAAGACGATAAAACGGGATATACTGATTATAGCAAGGACGAAATTAACATACAAATAATGCTATATGCTTCAGCACTATATGATGTATTAAAAAGGGAGGGTGTAATTGATATATCGGACGAAATAATAATGACCGTCCGAAATCTATTCATGGATTCCAGATCATGGACCGAAAAAATGAATATTAACGATATCCGTAAAACTGTGGATGAATATGTATCTAATATTCAGAACATATTCGATAATACGGTCGAATTTACGGCGAATATAGGGCCAGCTTGTGACTGGTGCGAATATAAAATATACTGCAATGAATACAGCGAAAAATTGGGCGCTGAAAGATTAGTATTAGATTATCAGGAAAAATCTGCATTGGCAGCACAGGCAGAAAAATATCTAAGGGATTATTTAAAAGAAAATGGAAATATACAGGTCGGGGATAGAATATACGGTATTTTTGAAAAGGATAGATTCCAATATGACGGTCCTGAAATCGTGAAATTTCTGGCCGATTATATGGATATAATGGATTATATGATTAAAAATTTTCACATGAGTAATACGGATTTTGTTAAATTGGCCAAAAAATATAAAATTGAGGCTGCATTATATAAACCGTTGGCCCAAACTAAAAAAGTCGAATCAATGGGGTGGATAGATGAATCCAAATAAATTCTCTACAATGTTAGGGAATCAATCATATTACTACGAAAATGGGAAATTATACAAAATAATATGGAATCGTGGATTCGGTAAAATGGAATTAATCCAGTCCTGCGATTATGAAACTGCATGGAAAATAATTAAAGAAACGTCAGGGGAGAAAAAGTAATTATGGAAATAATACAGAAAATAATACAGTTTATTATTGGATTATTGACTGGAAAATTGAATAATTTCTCAGTTACTCCAGAATTGGCCGAAAAAAGAAAATTGGCTGAAAATCTGCCAATATCAGTTTGGGAACCTGAATTGATAGAGATTGCAGATATATTTAATTATTCCAAAATAGAATCCATGTACATTGAAAAGGGGTTTCCGTTTGAAACGGAAATAAACCATGTCAATATTTGCGGAATACGGAACCGGAAACGTAATTTACACGACGATATTCTATGTGATATTATTTGTATTGTATGGATTGGCGAAACCGGGGAACGATGTGCAAACCAATTCCAGGCCACAACCAGGCCGGGGGAATATTATTGTAAACGGTCAAATTGGCTGAATCCAAACGGGGCCGCAATTGTAATACCCGGATTTCATGCAAATTGCTGGATTGTGGGCGCTCACAGGGGCAAATATTATCCCTGTCTAATAGGCAGGAAGGGAATAACAAAACCTATAATGGTAGCCAGAGATTTTAACGAAAACGGGGAAATCGAAAAAGACGAAACGGTTATGGAATCGTGGGCCATAAATTGTCATTTTGGGTGGTGGGGCGAAAAAATTGTAAGATCCAGTGCTGGATGTCAGGTCACAAAAAACGAAACATCTAATAAGAAATTTATGGATATTGTAATGCAGGATACACGATATATCGCAAATAATAAATTCCTGTATTCATACGGATTATTTGTATATTAAATTTAAAAAACAGGCAAGGAATAATATAAAATAGAAAAATAACTTGAACGTGACGAAAATGATGTCAGTTTTACAGAAATATTATGACAACAGGAGAAAATAAACATGAATACCGACACAGATAAACAACTATGTTATAATACCTATTATAATATTAAAAAAAGATAAAATAGGAAATAGTATGACAATCAAACAAAAATTAGAAATATATAAAGATATCCGCAACTATCGAGAAAAATTGGATAGAGTTAAAAAATGGGACTTGGATATTGAAAATTTTCTTAACGATGGAAGAAATAAAAATATCATTGCTGTTTTTAATGATACGGATGAATTCGGAAAACTAATCACAACATATTATTATCAATTAGTGGAGGAAAAATAATGGATCGTACCCACAAAAATGCGGATCGTGAATCAATGGTCCCAAAATTAACGGAAATCGAGGCAATAAATCTAATTAGGATATTTAATATTGAGAAAATACAGGATGCCGCAAAATTATATTACGGAAATTACATTAATTATAATGAATTCATGGCAATAAGCAGGATAATATGAGTATTGAAAATTTGCCGGATATCCTAAAAAATGCAATGGTCCCAGGTTCTAAATATCCATATTGCGAAAAATGCCATAAGCCGGTAGATAGTTGGGGGAAAGAATATGATATTCTGATAACAGATTTTATAATTAGATATTGGGGATTGATATTTTAAAGAGGTTCCCAGAGCGGGAAACTCTGGGAAAAAGTAGGAAATAGTAAGAATTCCATTATGGCTAAAATCATTTTATGTGTCAAGCAGTTAATGAGATTTTAGTAAAAAATAAAAGGAGCGAAAAAAAATGATAATAAATGGCTATGAAATAAAACCGGGAGCGAACCTAACGGAAGCGGACCTATCGAAAGCGGACCTATCGAAAGCGGACCTATGGAAAGCGGACCTATCGGGAGCGAAACTATCGGAAGCGGACCTATCGGGAGCGGACCTAACGGAAGCGAACCTAACGGAAGCGGACCTATCGGGAGCGGACCTATGGGGAGCGAAACTAAAATATTTATTTATAAATAAATTTTATTATCCTGTAATATTTTTCGGAAATAATTTACAAATAGGATGCCACACAAAAAAAATATTGGAGTGGTATAAGATGTCAGATGCTGACTTGAAAAAACTTGACAAAAATGCTATTGAAATAAAAAACAAACTAAAACCTGAGTTATTAAAAATAGTCAGGTTAATAAACAGATTCGCAAATATAAAAAATAACAGGAAAAAATAAAATGAAAAAAATATTATCTTACGGCGGCGGCGTAAACAGTACAGCAATACTAGCAATGGTTGAATTGGGAATGTATGAAAAGCCAGATGAAATTATATTTTGTGATACTGGAGTAGAAAGGCAAGAAACCTATTGCTATTTAAAATTCATAAAAAAATATTTTGATATAATTACAATACAATCAGATAGAGGTACATTACTAGAGTATTGCAATAAGTATAAAATTATTCCAGCTAGAATGACACGATGGTGCACAATAGAATTTAAAATTAAGCCTTTTGATAAATATTTAAAAGGGGTTGATCACATAAAAATATTAGGAATTGATGCAGGCGAAAAACATAGAGTAAGAGCCGATTCAAAAAATATAGAATATCCGCTAATAGAAAATAATATAGATAGAGCTGGTTGCATAGAATTAATAAAAAAGGTTGGCTGGGATGTGCCAAAAAAATCCGGGTGTTATATTTGCCCATTTATGCGGATTAAAGAGCTGCATGAATTAAGAAAATATAATCCAAAGGAGTTTAAAATTTTGGTAGATATTGAAAAACAAGCGAATGAAAGAAACAATAAAATTTATTTTAAAAATAATATGTTAATCGAAAATTATTGTAACGATTTACAAACGGAAATTGAATTTGACGAACCGATAGAGGATGAAATGATGCTTCATTGTTTATGCAAATATGAATAATAACAGGAAAAAATAAAAGGAGAAAAAGATGACAAAATTAGGCTGGTGGTTTGCACCGAACGATAGAAAATTAGATTACGGAGATAGACGCAAAATAGCAGTCGGCCGGACACATACAGTAAATTGTGAGCCGGTGTTATGCGAATCAGGATTACATGCGTCTGAAAAAATTATAGATGCGCTTAAATATGCTAAAGGTCATAGAATATGTCGTGTAGAGATCGGAGGCAAGATTATTGAGGGTGACGATAAGATAGTTGGCACAAGCCGTAAATATCTATCAATAATAGACGGGAAAGATATACTGAGAGAGTTTGCCCGCAAGCAGGCTTTAATAAATATAGAGAAAATAAAACCGTATTGCAGTCAAAAAGATTATGACATAATTGTAAGATGGCTTAAAACAGGCGATGAAAAATATCAGTCAGCGGCAGAGTCAGCGGCCAGGTCAGCGGCAGAGTCAGCGGCAGAGTCAGCGGCAAGGTCAGCGGCACTGTCAGCGGCAGAGTCAGCGGCAATGTCAGCACAGTCAGCGGCAGAGTCAGCGGCAGAGTCAGCGGCAGAGTCAGCGGCAGAGTCAGCGGCATTGTCAGCGGCATGGTCTGCGGCAATGTCAGCGGCATGGTCTGCGGCAATGTCAGCACAGTCAGCGGCAGATTCAGCAATGTCAGCGGCATGGTCAGCGGCAGAGTCAGCGGCAGAGTCAGCGGCATGGTTAGCGGCAAATGAAATGCTAACCAATATGGTTAACGATAAAATAAAAGGATAAAAAATAAAAGGAGAAAAAGATGACTAAAAGACAAGCAGACAATTTAATAAAAAGGGTCGAAACGGCCAGGGCAGAGCTAATTGAATATATCCATGGTGCTATAAAAGAAAACGGATTCAATCGAGTAGTTGAAACCGGGGTAAGTCGTGAAACATTGGCAAGATTTCAAAAAAAAGAAAATATTACAATTGATACATTATTAAAAATGAAAAAATGTATTGACAAGTCACACATTATGACTAGAATATAATTCATGGAAAATAAAAATTTAATCCCCAATTTTACTCAAAAACCGAATATAATTTCTGATAAATATTGCAGGATATTATCAGGTTCCGCATACAAAATACTTGATATAATTTGTCGCAAGACATACGGATTTCATAAAACAATTGATAAAATTTCAATTAGTCAATTTGAGGAATACACAGGATTATCAAATAGGGTAGTTATAAAATCTATTCGGGAATTGATTAATATGGGTATTATCATTAAAACAGGCAGGAAAAAACAAATTAATAGTTTTTCAATAAATTTATCTAGTGACGAAACGTCATTAGATAAAAATTTAACAAATGACGTAAAGTCACAAGATCTTATGACGAAACGTCATTTGTCTAGTGACGAAACGTCATACACAAAAGAAATATTAAATAAAAGAAATATAAATAATTGCAATTCTATCGAATTGCCTGCCACGGATCCGCCAATATCTAAAAAAGAATCATTACATCATTACATTATTGAACGGTTCGACAAGGGCTATAAAATAAATGAAAATCCATCTGCTATAAATAAAAAGAAATGCACAGAACAGCATATCCCAGGGGATTATTTTTTCGCCCAAAGTGACGGGGATATATACGGATATAAATTTAAGAAAAATGACATTGTAATTTGTACGGATATCGGAGTTTATTCAACTGGAATTACAATGGACTGGGAAAAAAAAGAACTCAAGCATGTTGAGCTGATTTGTTCAAAAGTTAAACATCGGTGCAAGGATTTTGAGGATCAAAAAAAATTCATTGATAATAAAATAAATTGGTATTGGAGGGCAATACGGTCGGATCATAGTTTTTGGGGAAAATTGGCATTCTTGCCGTCAAAATTTAATTCGCATTGGAATAGCATAAATGAAAAATTGATGATAGAAATCGGATATAAAAACAAAGAACAGTCAAATATTGAAAATTTAAAAGAACAAGAACGTATAAAAAAATTAGTGGAGAATTTAAAGTAATGGAGAATAGTAAAGAAAAATTGCATAAATTGAGGTTAATCGATGCTGCAATAATTATACTAAAAAATGAAATTCATTTATTCGGTGAAAAATATCATATCCAAAAAAAAATAAAAGATTTAATGGAATATCGGGAATCCATAGAAAATGATATTTTAGAAACATTAGGAAAAAAAGACGGCAGGCGGGGCGATAACAGATATCGCAAATATCCAACTCTTTAATATGGAGTTGTCTGAATTCATATTGGCTATAAATAAATATTACAAATGTCCCGATAATTATTTAGTAATTGAAAAAGAAATAGCCAAATATTGCCGGGGAAAATTCGGTTTGATTTTTGATTATGATCAATTATTTAGTGTATTGGTCCAGTCCGTAAGATTTTATCCGAAACTTATTGATATTGTAAACATCGGAAACGAAATAAAACAATTCACAAGAAGAACGGACCGTAAATATAAAGAAATTAAATGTGAACGATGCTCCGGTAAGGGAGGCCGGGAATATTCTCTAAAATATGAAAAGGGATTTGATAATCCCCCAGTGTGGATAGGATACGGAGCAATGGAACCGGAACAAAGTGAGGGATTAGTATATCAGTATTGGGAAAAATGTGAAAACTGCGGCGGCAGGGGACATTTTTTAAAAGCGGAGTAGTAAAAGTGAAAACCAAAAAAAAATTTGTTTGCAAAATGTGTGGAAAGGAATTTAAAGCAGTTGTTGATATAGGGGAAGTTAAAAAATTACATAATATTAAATGTCTCAAGAAATTTTGGAAAAAACATCGGGAAAAATATAGATACAATCCCCAAAAAATATATTGCTTGATTAAGATAAACGGGATTTTAAAACTAATAACTGAAAGTAATCGGGCTAGAATAGATAAAAGGCGATTCTATGAATTAAACAAAATTTACAATAGAATTATCTTAGAGAAAAAAAAATAATGTTGAGGTGTAAATAGTATGGAATTAGAAAGAATCAACGATATAAACAACGGCTGTAATCTTAAAGGTTGTTCCAAAGAAGTTGATATAAAATTTTCCGCAATGACAAATAATAAAAAAATATTATTTGGCCTATGTAATCGACATGGTATGCCTGTTAAAGAAAATATAAAATCAGGTGGTGATATGATGCGACTACAACACGTGGAAGGAGTTACATATAAAATAGAATGTGTCAAGTCAAAACAGGCAACTAAAATAACAGGAGAATAATATGTTATTAAATAAAAATTACTGGTGTACTCTAAACAGAAGTAAAAATAAATTAGACGGGTATAGAGAACATATTGAAATGGAATCCTGTAAACCGGTATTATTTCATACGAAAAAAGAAGCATTGAAACATATTAAGGAAAATTACCAGGAATATAAAAGAAACGATTTGAGGGCAGAGCCGCATGGATGGTTGATGCCAATACCTATAAAAATAAAACTTACGATTGAACGTGCAAAATAACATAATGAATTACAATCGATATAAAAAAAATTGTGCTGAATTATATTCCAGGGTAGGGGGGCGATGGCTTTAAGATTTTTAACGGATTTAATCGAGTAGTAACTATTATGAATAATGAAAAAACTAAGCCGATACCATCTGATGAAATAAAAGAATGTTTATTAAAACATAATTTTAATCACAGGGAAGAAATCTTCAGAGCAATGCAAGCTCAGTGTAAATATTTTAATAAATTAAAACCGCTTTCACTTGATGAACCGGGTAAACTTTTTAAGGAGGATTAATAGTTTGTCATGGATTTACAAATGAAGTGGTAATAGCAAAAAAAAATGAATTACAATCGATATAAAAAAAAATGTGCTGAATTATATTCCAGGGTAGAGGGGCGCTGCCAGAATTGTGGTCGGTATATATGGGAACCTAAAAAAATAAATTTTGCTCATATCGAATCAAAAATGAGAATGACCGAATCCGAAAAAGAAACAAATTTTTTATTTATTTGTGCCAGCTTGCATATATCTGAACACGATGCTCCGCCGGAATTGGAAAACGATTATTGCGTCCGAATCTTCCGGAAAAAATACGGGAATCCAAAGAATTATTTTTGTGAGTTCGCAAGGGATGTTTACGGAAAATAATATGAACGATAATATCAAAAATGAAATATCAAAAATAGAATCTCAGATAAATACGTTTGGTATTCCAATAGATTATAAAACAAAATTACAAGAGCATAAAGCGGTACTTGAAATAATGCTATTAAAAAATATAGGCTGGAAAAAGGCCGTACGGGAATACCATAATCATTGGAAATAAATGGAATTTTTAGCTAAAATCGACGAAACCGGAAAATTTAATTTCTATGATATGCAGAAATTATCTGAATATAGGCGAAATAATTTAGGTAAGGAAGTTGTTATCGACATTGATGAAATTGGGAACGGATATACTTCCAGAGCAAGGCGGTTTTATTGGGTATTAATTACATTAGCATCACAAAAATCAGGATATACGAAAAACGAATTTCATACTGAATTCAAATTCTATACAGGCTATGTAAGGGAAATTATTGGTTTGGACGGCAAAATTAAATTAGTACCGAAATCAATTAAAAAAATGAAGAAACCGGAATTCACTGAGTACATTGAACGGTTAATATCATATATGGTCGATGATCTAGGCATGACAGTCGATGATCCAGGGGAACATATATTTAAAAACCACGGGTACAATTATGATGCCATTAATGGTAAAATATCGGGAATTAAGTAAAAATGTATTGACATACTATAATATGTATTATAGTATGTCAATTATGCACGATAGATTAATTAAAATGGGTATAGCATGGCTAGACATTTTTTGTGATTTGGTTATACCGGAACCATACAACAATAATGTGGGGGAAATCCCAGACATTATTGGATACAAAAACGGGGGCCGAATAACATATTTGATCGAATGTAAATCCAGCCGTACCGATTTTGAAAATGAGTGGAAAAAGGGGAAAAGGATTGAATATGGTGGTATGGGAAATTATCGATATTATTTGATCCCGGAGGGTATGGTCGAATCGCAAGAAATTGATACGGCGTGGGGGATATTAGAGTTTGACGGAGCATTGATAAACGTAATACGGGAACCTGAAATAAGGCAATTAAGCGTTGAGGCGACAAAATGGGAGAAAACAATCCTGTTTTACGAATTAACCAGATTAATTAAAATAAGTCGGGCGCAAAATCTGAAACCAGGTCCGGCAAAAGACAGATTAATCCAATTGGCCGAAAATATTGCCAGAGGGATAGAGTTGTTAAAATGAAAAAAAGAGAATGGAATATAAAATCGTTTTATGTGGCTGATAATAATATTAAACATTGGGATTTGTTTAAACAAAATTTATCCGATAAAAATGTTACTATATCACGTATGTTGATGCATTTTATAAAAAAATATAATAAGGAAGTAGTAAAAAATGAAAATAAGAAAAGTAGAGATTAAAGACATTAAAAAAATTGAATTTGCTGAAATTTCTCCCACGGAGAATGTAATTTATATAACCGGGAAAAACGGACAGGGGAAAAGTAGTTTATTAGATGCATTATTTTCTGTATTCGGAGGGAAAAATTCCCTCCCTGAAATGCCACTGAATCAAAATACAGGCGCAAAAAACGGTCACGTAACGGTCGAACTGGACAACGGTTTACGGCTAATCCGTAAAGTGTCGGCAGCGGGAACCACCCTAACTATCGAATCCGAAACCGGTGAAAAAATTACCAGTCCACAAAAATACGTCGAAGAAAAACTGAAATATTTTTCATTCAATCCTGCGGAATTTTATGAAACCACGGATCCCAAAAAACGGGCAGGCATGATCAAGGAAATTCTAAATACTCAGTACGGAAACGATTTTTCGGTATTGGGGAATTTATACCAGAAATCCGGATATCAGGACGGCAATATAATCGAGTATATTGACAGCTTAACAAATGACAAGAATGGTATTTTATATCTGTCACGACGCAAGGCCGGGGAATTAATAAAAATGGCTCCGGAAAATAAAAATATAGAATTGGGCGATTTTGACATTGAATCCAAAAAAGAGGAATTACAGGAATTAGAATCCCAATTACAAAAAAACGATGAGAATTCTCAAAAAATTATACGGATTATAAGTAATATAAAAAATACCGAATCCAGTTATAAAATCAGTTATGAATCTATACCACAACCAGTGAAGGATACTAGAATACAAGAATATCTTAATTTCGGACAGATTATCGAAAATGCATTGGAGGCGTTGGGGGAGGCCGGGGGAAATATCCAAGCAAAAAGGACGGATATTGAAGAACAGATACGGGAAATACGAGAATCGATTAGTGAATATTTGCAAAACAAATCTGAAATTGAACGATATCAGGAAAAATTAAATCAATATCGTGAGGCAATAAACGAATATGATAAACTGGATAATCTTATTAAAGAATTGAGAATAAAAAGGGAAAATCTTATCGGACAGGCTAAACTACCGCTCGAAGGAATGGAAATGGACGGCTATAATATAACCGTAAAAGGAATTCCGTTTGAGCAATTAAGCCAGTCTGAAAAAATAATTGCATCGGTCAATGTCGCAATGGCATTAAATCCTGAGTTAAAAGTCATGCGTGTATTGAATGGGAATTTACTGGATTCCGAAACCTTTGAATATCTAAAAAAAATAATAACTGATAACGATTATCAGTTATGGATTGAGTATATACAGGATGAAAATACAGGAATTGGATATTTTATCGAAAATGGAAAAATTACAGGTTAAAAACATGATTGAAATAATAATAGCAGTTGTAATCAGTGTGGTTGTCGGTGCCGGCGGAATGTATTTTTTGAAACCAGACGAAAATCCAGATAAAATTAATAAGAGCAAAATATCAGATATGACAAAACTGGAGGCAAGCAAATCGAGTATGTGGGCGAATTGCATGGATGCACAGCGTACGGGAAAGGGAGTTGGTCAAAATATACGTGATTGCGCTCCACTATTGGACGATATCACAATGTCGGGAAAATTAAAAAATTTTGAGGCATGTATTAAATTAAAACGGCAATATCCCGATGAGGCAAAGCAATTAGACTGCAAAACGGATATACTCAAATAGTAAAATGAAAAGATTGAAAGAAAAGATTAAGAAAAATAAGAATACGGCCAGTAATTCCGAAAACGAAATGAGTCAAAAGCAAGCAAAAAAATATAATAAAAAAATAAAGAAAAAAGCAATTGAAATTGTAAAGGGGAATATCGTCGGTATAAATCAGCATATCAGTAATTTAACCATGCGATATGGAACCGTCCGGCAACATCGATTAGAAATTATGAAATTATATCGTAAAGAAAAGAGAAATAAACGATTTTGCATTATGACACTAATTATTGAAACCGTATTATTCATTGCGCTGATAGTTTTTATAATAAACAGATTATATTAAAATGCCAGATAATATAATT
This sequence comes from Bacteroidota bacterium, assembly GCA_043826845.1. Taxonomy (GTDB): domain Bacteria; phylum Bacteroidota; class Bacteroidia; order Bacteroidales; family CAYTAU01; genus JBDRPR01. The sequence continues at coordinate 3,606 of JBDRPR010000124.1, read as the reverse complement.
GAAATAATTATTGTAACGGTGCCAATTATCAGCGTACTGGCGATTTATTTTGCAGCATTATTAAGCCGGAACGATGGAAAAAAAGAATCGGAAATAGATAAACCGAAAAATGATTAATTATAATTGCATATATATTTATTTTTTGACTGGAAAATATCTCTGTATTCATAATAAATATTTGTATCTTCGGGGAAAACCATTCCCTGAATGCGAATCTAAAGGGTGTAAAAGACAAATTAATATAAAAAAAGAGGCGATAGATGAAAAGAAAAATAAGGGAACAAATTGAAAAAGAAATATCCGGATTAAAAACCGATATGCAGAAATGGAAATGGATAAAAAAAAATCAGGACACGGGCGTAATTGTATTCTTGGACAATGATTCTACGGCAGCCGAAATTGAATTTGAAAATGGTAATAGTATATTATTCTATTTTGAGGATTTTATTGGATGGGCCGACGGTATATTTACATTACTAAAAGCAATGGGTATAAAAGCAGAAACGGTTTAAGTAAAAAAAATTATAAAAAACAATTAGAATCGGCAAAACCGGCGATTGAATTCCATGAAAAATATGTAGAAGTTAAAAATAATATTGATTTTGGAAAAGCCGCAAAGTTATTAAAAACAGGGAGGAACAGGTTATTTGCATTACTCCGAAAAGAGGGGATTCTAATGGCAAATAATGTCCCATACTAGGAATATATCGATTCTGAATATTTTGAATTAAAAATTAAATTGATAAAAACAGGGGATCAGGTTACAATAACTCTTATAACTGCAAAGGGTTTCGACTGGATTCAAAAAAAATTCTTTACTATAAAATCGGTAAAAGCAATATAATAAATTACAAATGAAACGTCACATTAAAATATTTTTGAAATTACAGAGATATCGGCAAATAGCTTATATGTCCAGAAAAGAATTAAAAATAAACAGGCATATTTTTGAAAATAAAATTTCTGAAATAAAAAACCGGCATTCGGAGGAAATGGCTACTATTCGGCGCCGGACAAAGCGGCTATTCAAAAGATATAATTATAAACTTGATAAACTGGAAAATTTAATCGATTTATGGGAAAACAGAAACGAATATCAAAAAAAACTGATATCTGAAATAGAAGTTGAATTCCATAAAGGTTCCATATATCGTCAACAAATAATGAAAAGTGCAGCAATCGCAGACAGGGGACTGAATGACATCGATTATATTAAAACAAAATTAAGAAAACAGGAAAACACAATCAGAAAAGTAAAGTAAATTGAAAGTAATAAAAGTAAATAAACTAATTATAATAAATTCAATTTTTATTACAATTTTTATCCTAATAATAGGAATATTCGCCTATAATTTAGGGTTGGCCACAAATAAAAAAGAAAAAATTAAAAAAGAAATCCACGTAAAATATCTATGCTATGACGGATATGTAAAGGATTGGATTGAATGCGGGAAATACAAATAATGTCAGAACATAATAAAAAAGTGGATTTCTTCGGCGTTGAGGTTAATCTGGATTCTATATATTATGTACATCACTACCCGGATAAGCGGGAATTGACCAAAAAAGATAGGTCTGATTATGACCGGATCCAGATTTGGCCTGAGCAATGGCGCATCCCTGCCACGGCAATGCTGGATCCGGTAAAACACCCTAAAATAAATCCTATGACTGGACGCCAATTAATCGAATCCGTCGAAAAGGGTTTTTTGCCAGTATTCGATGAAAATTTTAGTAAAAATCACAAATTAATGTTTATCCCCTGTAAGGTCGCCGAATTCCTATTTAAAAATAAACTCATTAAAAAATTATGAATCCAATTGCAATAATATTTATTCTCATAATGGTTATTTCATGTGTAGTAATAATATGCTCATATTTTTTAAGGAAGTAGTTACAAAGATATTTAATAATGTCGGCTAAAACAAAAAAAACAATACAAAAAAGACAAGAAAATTTCGTATTAGAGTATATAAAAGATTTTAATGCTACACAGGCAGCAATCCGGGCAGGGTATTCTAAAAAGACAGCAAAAGAACAGGGATACAGGTTGTTCACAAATGCTCACATTTTGGGAAAAATAAATTCCGAATTAGATAATCTATTTGAAAACAAGCGTGAAATATTAAAAAACAGATTATTGGGCGAATTGGAAAAAATAGCATTATTCGATGCTGGAAAATTCGACCAGGGCGATTATAAAAATAGTCCATATTCAGCCGCAATTAAAAAGGTTAAAATTATAAACCGAATCGGGGAAAAATCTAGCACTGAGGAAATAACATTTGAATTCCACGATAAGATTGCAGCAATAAAAGAATTATTCAAATATCTTAATTTTACTAAACCGTCCGAATTCCCCGAAAATTGGGAAATCAATTTTGAAAATCTAGTAAAATACATTTCCGGTCAACCGGTCGGCGGGACGGCCAAATACATAGAATTACTCAGGGCGGTAATTGACAATGAACGAGTTAAAACCATTGCGGCAAATACGTTCCCAAAGGAAAAAGTGATAGCAATTATGGAATCTTTTTTTAACGCAGCCAGAGTAATATTTGCAGACAAGCCGGACGAATTTAAAAAATTCGTGGAAATTGCAAAACAAAACATCGACGGATTTAAAAAAGACGGGGTTGTAATTGAATAATATATTTAGGCGACAATATGGTTTAAAAGTTTATGAATATTCAGGAATGGATTGAAGCCGGTAAACCGTGGAATGTAATTTTACACGGTGACTGTATGGAATTGATGAAACATTTTAATGATAAAGAAATACCTCTTTGCATAACCGACCCGCCTTATGGTATTGGTATAAAAGGCCAAGTTGGCAAAAATAATGCAAATTGGACAAAATATGATAAAAAGGATTGGGATAATAAAAAGCCAAGTAAAAAATATTTTACTGAATTATTCAGGATTAGTAAAAATCAGGTAATATTTGGAGGAAATTATTTTATAAATTTTCTTTATCCGACTAAGTGTTTTTTAATATGGGACAAAATTATTGGAGATAACAATTTTTCAATGGCTGAATTTATATGGACATCATTTAATTATCCTTCAAAGATTTTTAAAAACTATCATGGAGGGAATAGAGTAAGTTCTAATCGTGAAAAAGCTGAAAAATATATAACGATACATCCAACACAGAAACCAAATGCCCTTTAAAAATGGATAATAAAAAACTATGCAAAGGAAGGAGACTTAATACTTGATACTCACAGCGGATCGGGTTCTTGTGCAATAGCCTGCTATCAGGAAGGATTTGATTTCATAGCAATTGAAAAAGATATAGATTATCACAGAGACTCTGTTGCAAGGTTAGAGGAAGTTAAAAAACAAGGATTATTATTTTAAAATAATATAATTATGAAATGGCAATTTAAAAATAATGCTTATTACGCAGATGGATTTTACATCAATACAGCGTCAACCGGCTGGTCAATCATGACTAAGAGATATTACATCGGTGTTTTTTTAAAATTGAGTGACGCAAAAAAATATTGCGAATATATAAAAGGTCATCTTGAGTATAACAGATACGGATTACATTTTAAAAAATAAAATGATAGATTTTCGGCGGACAAAGATTTATTGACG
>JBDRPR010000123.1:0-12921 GCA_043826845.1 Bacteroidota bacterium | reverse complement strand
TACAGGTATAGATTATCATTTACCGATTGGTACAGCTGCTAATTTTGAACTTGCAGAAATTTATATTGAAAGCCAGAATGGTTTAAATTATATTGATGTGTCTTTTTCTATCAGTAATCAAAATCCTGTTCCGGGAGGGCTAACAGTTGATGGCGTTCCTGTTGATGAATTCCTGGATTATGGTTACTGGACTTTTACTCCAAATGCAGGCCTGACTGCAGTTAGCTATCACGCTACTATTCAATCTAAAGGACATACTGACAAGGGTGGAACCGAAGATAATTATTCTTTAATTAATGATATTGGTAGCGGGTGGCAGGATCTGGGAATTCATTCATCAGCAACTCAGGAATATTCTGTTACAACTGTAAAAGCAAAACGCTATTATTTAACAAGTTTCGGTAGTTATATTATTGGTTATTTATCAACTGATGTGTATAACCCTCCTCCGGTAACTGATGAATTGAGAGTAAAAGGATCTTTTTATAAAGTACATGCATGGGCAAATTCAACAATTATTGGAGATGTAGTTTCAACAAATATTACTAATAATGGAATTCTGGATGTTCAAAATTTATCCGATTTCCATACCGAAGGTGGAATTAATAATGAAGCTACAAGTTTAATTCAACTGGATGGAAATATAAATATCGAAGGAGACTGGATAAATAATGCAACTGTTAATTCAACTGGTGAAATAATCTTTGGTGGTAATACAAATCAGATTATTGGAGGCTCAAATATAACATCTTTTGAGAATTTTACAATTAACAAATCATCAGGGAATGTTATATTAAATATAAATACAATTATTACAAATACACTAACCCTATCATCTGGAATTATTGAAACGGGAAGTAACACACTTATCTGTTCAAGTACATCAATTTCAGATATTACCGGTTATTCCAATTCAAGTTTTATTTATGGGAATTTAAGAAAATCAATTACAACAAACACTGAAACATATCCCTTACCAGTTGGAAATGGTACAGCTAACACGAATTATCATCTTACAGAATTTATTAATAATAATCTTACCGGTGTTACAGCCCTTGATGTTTCTGTTGCATCAATATCTGAAGCAGGAAACAATGTTGACGCAAATCTGGACCCTTTAAAAGCGATACAGGATGGTACAGAATTGGTGAATGTTTTAGAGGATGCAGAATGGGAAATTGACCCAATTGGTTCATTTTCAGGTGGAAGTTTTGGAATAAATTTATATGTTGACAATATCTCGAATTTATCTTCGGCTGATGATTTTGAATTTTGTATTGTTAAAAGACCATCTTCTTCTACAAATTATGCTGACTGGGATGCATTTGGGTCAACCACTACCATCCCTAATGATAATATGGGAGGAAGAACTTATATAACTTATGACGGAGGAGGTTTTCCTGTTGGCCCCGGTTATGCTCAACGAACCGGTTATACATCATTTTCAAAGTTTGCTATTGCAAAATCAGATGATACACCACTTCCAATAGAATTATTATCATTTAAAGCTATATTAAATAATAATATTGTTGAATTATTCTGGCTTATAGCTACAGAAATTAATAATGACTATTTTACTGTTGAAAAAGCAATATGGGATAACAATAAAGAAGAATTAATTTGGGAATTTGTACTTAATAAGTCTGGAGCAGGCAACAGTAATGCCGTTATAGAATATAATGATGTTGATAAATATCCATATACAGGAATATCATATTACAGACTAAAACAAACTGATTTTGACGGTAGATATTCATATTCTAACATAGTACAAATAAAAAACACTGATTTTTTTAATAATACAAATTTTGGACTGGGATTCACAGCTTACCCTAATCCTTCATATAATAAAGAAATTATCATTGTCAGTTCTCAAAGTTTTTTCCCTGATAAAGAATTGGTTTTTGAAGTTTATGATATGCTTGGACAGGTTGTTATTATAAAGAATATTGTGACAGATAATTCAGGTAATTATAATTTTACAATTAATAATAGAGATAAACTTCCATCAGGGATATATATTGCACGTATTTCGGCTATATCAACTGAAGAAGAATTATCAAATTCATGTAGTAATAAATTAATTATTAAATAATTTCATGATTATGAAAACAACTATTTTGCAAGAAAAAATAATAATTATCAATACAAATTTTATAAAGATGTTTTTAATCCTTATATTATTTTTATTTGTTCAGAATGCAATAGGCCAGGTTGCTATAAACGAAGACGATTCTGATGGAGACGCAAGTTCTGAACTGGATGTAAAATCTGTAACCAAAGGAATTGTTTTTCCTGTAATGACTGCAGCAGAAAGAGATGCGATCCCTTCTCCTGCTGAAGGTTTATTAATTTTTAATCGTTCCGGTGGTTATCATAATTATTATAACGGCTCCAACTGGGTACAAATTGAAAGAACTATTGTGACACCTGCAACTAATCCTTTTGCCGGAACCGGTACTGATACTGGTGTTGGTGTTGGTGTGGCTGATCCTGATAATTCAGCCATGCTTCATGTAAATTCAACAACAAAAGGATTTCTTTTACCCCGCATTACAGGGGCATCTCCTTCTTCTCCTGCCATTGGGTTAATTTATTATAATACTGTTTCTAATATGATTATGTATTATGATGGTTCTGACTGGCAAATGATCTCATCAAGTACCATTGGTGCAGCTGCCGGAGGATCAGGAACTGCTGCCGGAGTATTAATAGGCATTGGAACTATCGATGATTCTGCAAAAATGGAAGTCAGGACAACTTCTGGTAAAGGAATGCTAATTCCCAGAATGACTGATGCACAAAGAAACGCAATTGATTCTCCTATAGAAGGACTAACTGTTTATAATACATCAACCAGTGATATTCAATATTACATGGGTGGCACATGGTACAAATGGTCAAATTCAACAACAGATTATGGACAGGTTATTGGAAATCCCGGATTATCATGCAAGGACATTTACGATACAAATCCGGCGACACAGGGTATTAGTGGCAATTATTTTATTGATCCTGATGGTGCCGGCCCAAATGGGGCATATGAATGTTATTGCGACATGTTAACAGATGGAGGGGGTTGGACACTTGTTGAAAACACAGGAACAAAAGGTTCTGCCACAAATACAACAGGCAGTGTTGGTGCAAATCCTATTCCAACAATCGTTGGTTCTGCATTTGCGAAACTTAGCGACTCCGATATTAATTTAATAAGAGGTTCTTATGCAACAGCAATAATAAGATTACAAAGACCAAATGGTCTTGCTTCTGCTAATGATATGTATTTTGTGGAAAATCTGGCATTTAATTCAAATGCACCAAACGGACAACAATTAAGACAATATTATATAAGCTATAATGATGCGATAACTACAACAAATCTTTATTCTTCAGGCAGTACTTATACTAGTGGCCTTAGTACATGGGCGGGTGGTGCTGGAATAAACTATTATGTCATTTTAGATTATGCTGCAGAAGGTTTAATTTCAAATGTAGGCAATTATCAATGCCAGGGTGTTGGACCTAGCAACAGATCAGAATGTAATGCACTAATTTGGGTAAAACAACCATAATATATTTATTCTGATAAAACCAACAACTAATTTTAATTGATTTAATCTGTTTTTTCTTTTCATCAAAAAAACTAATTTAGCAGTCGATGTTGGAAGCAAATTTTAACCTATAATTACCAGTTAATGGTATGAGCACTTTTTTATTTGATGAGATTATTTTCGGACCGGTAAGAAGCAGAAGGCTTGGCATTTCACTTGGTATAAATTTATTACCCAATCATTCCAAAATCTGCAACTTTAACTGTATTTATTGTGAATGTGGCTGGACGCCAGGAGTACTTCCTGATTTTAACAACTTTCATCCCCGTAAAAATATTGAAACCGCACTTCATACAAGGTTGAAAATAATGAGAGATAAAGATGAGCTGCTCAATTCAATTACTTTTGCCGGAAACGGAGAACCTACAATGCATCCTGATTTTGAAGGAATTATTAATGACACAATAAATGCCAGAAATATGTATTTTCCTGAAACAAGAGTTGCAGTACTATCTAATTCTACATTAATTCAAAAAAATTCTGTTTTTAAAGCATTGCAAAAAGTTGACGATGCTATAATGAAACTTGACAGCGTTTTTGAAAAGACTATAAAATTTTTAAACCAACCTACAGAACATTTTAGTATAAATGAAACCATTGAAAATCTTAAAAAATTTAATGGTGATTTTATTTTACAAACAATGTTTATTAAAGGATATAACAATGATTTTGAAATTGATAATACCCAATCGACCGAGCTGGAAGCATGGTTAAAACTATTGCCTGAAATTAATCCACGGCTTATAATGATTTATACAATTGCACGTGATACCCCAATTAAAACTTTAGAAAAAATTCCTCTTTCTGAATTAAATATAATAGCTTCGCGTGTAAAAAAGTCAGGATTTAATGTTCAGGTTTCAGGATAATGAAAATAGAACAAAATCAACAAAAACGTGTTTTAATTAGTCCATTGAACTGGGGGCTGGGACATGCAAGTCGTTTAATCCCTGTGATAACCGAACTGGACAAATTGGGACATAAAGTAATAATAGCTGCAGAAGGAACTGCATTGCAATTATTACAAAAGGAATTTCCCGGTTTTTATTTTTTTAATTTAAAAGGATATAAAATAAGATATTCTCGAGTTATTCCTCTTGCATTGAAAATATTTTTGCTCACTCCAAGAATTTTATTTGGAATAAGAAAAGAGCATTATGTGTTAAAGCAACTTATCAATGAATTCATGATTGATATAGTAATATCAGACAACCGGTTTGGTATGTGGTCAAAAAAAGCATATAGTGTATATATAACTCATCAGATAAAGATAAAAACTCCAAAAGTGCTGGTATTTCTTCGACCTTTTTTATCATTGATGAACAGATATTATATAAAAAAATACAATGAATGCTGGATTCCAGATTATTACACTGATCCCTCTCTTGCTGGAGATCTTTCACATCCTGCAAAATTACCACAGAATACAAAATATGTCGGTTTACTATCAAGATTTACAATGACATCAATTAATAAAATCGAATTTCCGGCATATGATATTCTTATAATTCTATCAGGGCCAGAACCACAACGAAGTATTTTTGAAAGAAAGATTTGTAAGCAGCTAAAAAACATTACGCATAAAGTGCTTCTTGTAAGAGGAATGCCAAATAAAAAATTTATTAAGTCCAATGCGATGGTAGATGTCAAAGATCATCTGAATGCTAATGAAATGAAATCTGCTATATTAAATGCAAAATATATTATTAGCCGTGCAGGATTTTCTACAATAATGGATTTAATTGCATTAAAGCGTAATGCTATTCTTATTCCTACTCCCGGACAAACAGAGCAGGAATATCTGGCTGAATATTATCATGAAAAGAGTGTTTTTTATTCTGTTAAACAGAAGAAATTTAATCTTGAAACCGCATTGAAAAAATCTGCCTCTTGTGTAAAAATAATTGATATTCCTGAAATAAATTATGATTATCTGACTTTTAATAATTTGTTCAATAATTCCAATAATGAAGGAACAGGAATTGATTAATAATCACATAAAACAATATTAATTTTCGCGGTTATCCCTCTTACGGTGTGTTTTTCTGATTCTTTCAATTTTTATCAAATTATATTAATATGTATTTATCTACGATTTTGATTGCAAAAATTTGCCAGTTTTGTTATCTATAATAAATATTATAAAGTTAAAAAGCATCCAACAAAAGAATGTTTCTGACATTAATGCTCTTTGTTTAACAGTCATAATATATTGTTCTCTTGCCGTCATTGCAAATATTTGCGTAAATATAAGAGACCCGATAATAACCGACCAATGCCATTCTAATAAAAAGAATGATGCAAGAAAAGATAATGCACCAAGTCCTGATATTGATTTTCTAAGTGGATTAAGTTGAGATGAAGTAAAAAATCCTATTAATGAAAATATTACTCCAACTATAAATATCCATCTTTTTGTAATAATAGCTAATAATATATTTGTCATTATTATTATCATTGGCATAGTAAGCCAGAAATAGTACATTAATTTTTCTCCTTTTGTTCCGTATATCTGCATTCGTTCATGGCTGTATGGAGCAGTAATAGATATTTCTTTATTATTAATTGCATTTTTCACATCATCCAAATTTTTAAATGGGAAATCAGATATTGGGAAATCACTAATTTTGCAAATATCAAGTTCTTTCTCTATGTCTTTTTCAAATTGCTCAAAATAAAGTGCATCTTTCTTATTCATATTAATTATTCTAAAGTTATAATTTTCTAAAATCAAGATATTTTAAAAACTTATTTTCTGTTATTTCTCTGTATTCATTAGTAAACCACTTTATTAATACTTCATATTCAGTAAAATCTTTACGTATTTCTTTTATTTTCTCTTTTCCTTCAAACCCCGACTCTTCTAATTTATCATGGCTTATTGTCATTCTCCTTAATTTCATTGCCTTATTAAATATTTCTTTTAAATATGTGTTTATTTCTTCATCGAAAAGAAAAATACTCTCATTAGTAACTGCTTTAAATTCCGCTATTTCTTCTATACTAAGTCTATAATCTTTATTAAAATTTAGTAAAAAATCCTTTGTAATTTTGAATATATTGTACCTCTTATTATATAGTGCTAATTTTAATTTGTCTTGTTCAATTTTTAAGATTTCATATTCTCTCTTGTTTTTTAGCTCTCCTTGTTTCTTATTTGATTGATATTGTTTGTGTAAGATTATAACTGTTATAATTGCAATGGAGGGGGTTAATAATCCGCTTAATATATCAATTGATTTTTCAAAAATTGTATATAATTGGTTAATTAAATTGTATGAAATTTCAAATTCCATGATACGTATTATTAAAATTCTACAACAAAGATACATCAAATTTGATAAACCTATTTTCTTGTTAACCTATTTTTTACTTCATCTGGGTAATACTTAAACATTATTTCATTAATTTCCTCTGTTGTTTTCTTCGGAAAATTTTTATAGACAAGTTTTCTTGTTTCTATAAATTCACGAACAAGATATTTGTTGTATTCATCTATATCAGGAATATTGTTTTTAACAATTTCTCTTGCTTTTTGATACATTATGATAGAAAATATTTCCATGTTTTCATTGGTTCTGTTTTTTAACTGATTCAATCTTCCTAAAATTATCCATGCAAGTATAAAAGTTGCTAAAATTCCAATTATTCGATATATATCTGCTGTTTCAAATGCAGATTGATTTACTATTTGTTGACTTGCAACAGCTTCAATATTTGATTTATCAGGCGTGATAAATGCAAAAACTCTTTGACTGAATGAAATAACTGATTCCATGTTTGATATTGCTGTAATTCCTGTTCCCATAAGTATTTTATTTAAAATTAATTTTTTGTTTTGATTTTTCATATCCCTGAGTTTTAAATTTACCCAAAGATATATAAATTAGACTATTTCGTTTTTTTACATTTTTCATATACAAGTTTTTTAACTTCTTTTATAGGCTTATAATCTTCCATATAATCAGAAACATCATGTTTTAGTGCTTCTTTGATTAGTTTTTCAAATAAGTCCCCTTTGAAATTCCTATGATTATACAAGTATTGTGATTGAATAAGATACAGAGGTAAATATTTCTTTGAAACTTTGATATAATTACCTTTAATGCTGTTTTTTAAAATATTCCAGAATCCTTCAACAGTGTTTGTGTGAATTGCACCTCTGACATATTCTTTTTCTGAATGATTAATGGTAAAATGTTCAATTATTTCATCCATTTTAGCATATCCCCGATATTCGTCTGTCATTAATGTTGCATCCTCTGTTTTTACAAAGGAATTTAACATAGCCATAAGATTTTTAGATGTCAATTTCTCAATGACCTTTAAAACAATCTTTCCTTTGCGTTCTACAATACCGACAACAGGGGTTTTTCTCGTTCCTCTACCCCTTTTGTTTTCAATACTACTTGCTGATACTGTTGGTTTGTTTTCGGGTTCATTGGTTGCCTTTTTGTTTCTTTTACGTGGCTTACCACCCACGTAGGATTCATCCATTTCAACAATGTTTTCAAGTTCAATATTACAATTGTCAATCATTGCACAACGAACACGCATAGCAGAATACCAAGCAGTTTTGTATGTTACTCCGATATTCCTTTCAATTTCTTTTGCAGATATACCTTGTTTTGCATTGGTTATCAATCCTGCAATTACAAACCATTTAGGCAAAGGCAAACGACTATCTTCAAAAATAGTCCCTACGGTAACAGAAAATGATTTCCTGCAATTATAACAATGATGCCTGAATGATTCTACCTTTAATTTTACAGTATGCTTAGAACCACAATAAGGACAAACAGGCTTACCTCGTCCCCACCTGAGTTTTTCAAGGTAACGATAGCACTTTGCTCTCGTTCCGTATTTCTTTGATATTTCAACTATGTTCATGATATTGTTTTATTTAATTTGTATATTTGTTGGTGTTTATTATTTATTAACCTTAAAAAATTATTGATATGGCTAAAAAGTTACAATCAGAAAAAGAACTTCAATTGAGACTTGCAGATATGATTCAATCATTTATGGAAACTCATAAAAAGCATGTTTCATTCATGAATGATATTAAATCTGGTAAAATTAAATTTGCTTTTCCTGACGAGAAACCGAAAGCGATTCAACAAAAGAAGAAATAGAAATAAGTGTTTCTTTCAACGCATCATTCTGTTTAAATAGCTTTTTTGTTAGTTTATTAAATTCTTTTAGTTGCCCTTTAGTTACTATGTTAGTACCCTTTAGGGTTTTTCTTATTGAATCTATTTCTTTATTCATTTCAGAAAAAGAATCAATCTTTTCAATTTTTTTATATTTTTTCATTGTTTTTAATTTTTAATTTGTAATTTAATTTGAAATTTTTGTTTTATATTTTTAAACAAAAATTCAATTTAAGGAGGGAAATAATTTAAAGAGGGATAACTGCGAAATTTTGTAAAAACAAAAAATGAATTGAAAATAAAAATCGTTTTTTTGCAAAAATTTACCCTATTTTTGACCGAAAATTCGTGTAATTTTTTTGAAATTGCAAAAATGCCTTTAACGACCTGAAATATAGGTTTTAAAAAGGTGTGACACACCGCAAGAGGGATAACCGCGTTAATTTTTATTAAGGTTTTTTAATACCATTAAATTTTTAATGTACATTTGAGTAATGAATTAAAATTAACATATATGAAAAAAATTCATCCTGTGTTCATGTCCTCAATTTTTGTTTTCATACTATCCAATGTATGTTATTCTCAAAACGATTTTCCAAAAGACTGTTCAACTTTATATGTTGATTTGCAGGAAGGAACATTAAACGGTCTCCCTCCTACAATTTCTCAGAACGAGGTAAAAGAGGCTTTTACATGTTTTACCGGATCTACAGATGATGGAGCAACTATAAATTGTGGAGGCGGAGTGTTTTTTCTTGATCATGATTTTTATTTCTACACATATCGTGATTACATCGAAATAAGAACCAATTTTTCAAGAAATTCTGTTTCTGACAATATACTTGGAGCTGACATGGATGCCGTTGAGAAAAAATTCGGAAAACCAAAAAAAAAATATGATATGGATACTTTCTTATACGAAATGAAATATGGTACTCTGAGAATAGAATTTTCAGAAGATATTGTTAAAATAATTGGTATTCATTATACTTCAATAAAAAAAACAAAACTCTGCAGGTGATATTATATCGCTTAAATTATTATGCAAAATAAATTTCATACGCTGTATTTTGAATCAACAAGAAATTGCAATTTTTCATGTAAATATTGTTCTACCGGATCTAATAAAAATAAATCATTCGAAGAAATTCCATATGATAAAATTATAAGCAGAATTTTAATTCCCGCTAAAAACCTGGGAACACGTTTTATTGAATTTTCAGGTGGTGAATTTTTAATAAGAGAAGATGCATATAAACTATTAAAAGTAGCTAGTGATCTAGGTTTTAGAATTGCTATTGCCAGCAACGGATCTACTCTTAATGAAGTATCTATTAAAAAAATTAAAAACATTCTTGGAGGCAACCTGCTGGTTTCTCTTGGCATAAATTCATTTACCGAAGAAAATATTAATACAAGAACCACCGAGGGTGAATACACTTTAGAAAAAATCAGACTACTTGAAAAACATCATATAAACATTAATCTGTCAATAACAATTGGTGAGTTCAATAAAAAATCTTTTTCTGATACCGTAAAACAAATTATCAAATTCAATCTGCCTTTTAACAGGATTCCTTTTACTCCACGAAATACACCCTGCAACGAATATATGATAGATAAAAAATCCCTCAAAAACTATTTTCATCCGGTATTACAAAGTACCTACAAGGGATATGTCAGTTATGTTCCATTTTTTCTCGAACCCGTGATTTACAATCAATTACTTTCAATAAATCAGCCAAGATTTAGCTTTCCTACTAATCCATCAGTTGGATGCTGGGTAGGTTCTTTTTATGCAATCAATCCGGAGGGAGAAGTTGCACCTTGTCCATTACTTGGCGATCATGTTTCAGGCGGAAATGTTCTGGATACTGATTTGAAAAATATTCTTTATCAATCTGATCTTTTCACAAAAATTACTGATCGTTCGAACTTAAAAGGGAAGTGTGGAAAATGCAATTTTCGTTTTACATGTGGTGGTTGTCGTGTAATGGCATATTTTCAATCAGGTGATCTTTTTGCTGAAGACCCAACATGTTTTATTGAAGAATTATCTGATGATGAACTTAAACAACATACAACCGAAACCGCAGGACAGTTTAAAAATTATATCCGGATGGCAAAATTCGGGAGTTTGTATAGGCAATAAAAGTTACATGCATTTAATATAATACTTCAATTGGGAAAACTTGCTTTTTAAAGTTTGCAGCGACAGTCCTGCTTATTGCAAATGCTTGTGGTTACTTGTAAAAAAAATGAAAATTATAACCGCTCAAAATATACCTTCATATTTATCCTCTTCTTATTCGTAAGATTCGCAATCCAAAACATCTCTAGTTACTTTTGAACCTGCCTGTACAATTGCATTTTTACCGATTCTAAAATTGGGCATAACCAATACATCAGCACCAATGTACGCATAATCACCTATTTCACAAGGACCGATGATTGTAACTGCTGGACCAATATTCACATATTTACCTATTTTTGTACTATGCCCGATGCTCGAATGAATGTGAAAGGCACAGCCAATTCCAGTTTCAATACCATGAGACATGCCAACACCGGGCTGAATAATACATCCTTCAGCAATTTGATTGTAATGGAAAATATGTGCTTTTTGTGAAATCACAGATGAAAATTCTCCACCAATTTGTACAATTTTATTGACAACCTTTTCTCTTATTCTTGGATTACCAATACCCACAATAAATTCTTTGGAATGATTTTTAAAAAAGATTTTCAGATTTTCAATTCCTGAAATAACAGGATATTTTCCAAATAGTTTTTCTCCTTGATATGTTTTATCATCATAAAAAAAAATTTCATGAGGATAATCGTCCTGAATCAGAATTCCAAGTATTTCAATTCCAAGTCCGCCAGTTCCTGCAATGAGCATTATTGATAAAAATTAATGATTTTGTCGCAAATATAATCAATTTCCGTTTCTGAAAGTTCAGGATGTAAAGGAATAGAAATACTGTTTTTTGCACAAAACAATGCGATTGGATATTTTGAAATATCCTGTTCATAAGGTTTAAATACATCGTGTTGCGGCAATATTTTCGGATAATGAACCATAGTTTCAATCCCTGCTGCTTTCAAATATTTTCTTAAATCATCCCGATTATTGGCAATTATTACAAACTTATGAAAAGTCGGGGTATTGTCATCTGAAATAACCGGAAGTTTTATCTGAGCAATATTTTTAAGTTTTTCGTAATACGTGCCGGCAATATTTTTTCTTTGTCCATTTATGTTTTCAATTTCTTTCAACTGCATGTCCAATAATGCCGCCTGAATGCTGGCAATCTGACTATTATAACCTAATTGCATATAAGTACCATTTTCTGATTTTCCATGATTTCGCAGCATCAATAATTGCTTGAATATTTTTTCATCATCAGTAATCATACAGCCTCCTGTTCCAAAAGCACCGATATTTTTTGTAGGATCAAAACTTAAGCAACTGATTTTTCCCAGAGATCCTGAAAATTGGTTTTTCCATCTTGCTCCAAGCGACTGGGCTGCGTCTTCGATAATTATTAATCTGTATTTATCTGCAATTTTATTAATAATATCGAAGGGAAAGGTTTGTCCGAAAAGATGAACAACAATAATGGCTTTGGTGTCTTTTGTAATTTTGTTTTCAATCTCCTTGGGATTCATCATAAAACTTCGGTCTTCAATATCCAAAAACACGGGTATAGCACCAGCCCTGATTATTGAAGTTGCTGAAGAAATAAAAGAATATGATGTTACTAACACCTGATCATTTCTTTTTATCCCGGCTGCAATAAGTGAAAAATATAATGCATCAGTACAACTCGATACGGTAACAGCAAATTTTCTCCGGCAATAATTAGCTATGTTTTTTTCGAATTTTTCAATCTCCTTCCCTTTAAGGAATTGTCCTGTTTTATATGTCTCATTTGTGGTATTGAGAATATTTTCCCGATTAAGTTCATAATATCTTTTCAGTCCAAAAAAAGGAATCTGCATAAGGTTTGATTTAATCAATAATAATACAACTCAAATTCAGGGATAAAGATATTTCATTTTTTTTGTTTTTTAATTAATATTTTGATTACAAATTATATTATCTGACTTTTTTAATATTGCAGGAATTAACAATAAAATCTTTATTTTTATAG